>JBAQZZ010000227.1:0-19385 GCA_049791475.1 Flavobacteriaceae bacterium
GCTTTCGGGATTATATTTTGCCCCGCCCGGAATTGCGAAAAGGCAATTCCGACCTTCCCCAAAGGGGAGGTGAATACGGAAACCCCGAGGTAGAACCGTCGGGGAATTATTTAGATTAATAGTAGAAGATAAAGGAGGAAAAGACAAAATAAAACAGACCAACCAAAATGAAGCCATTAGCATGGGAACACCTAATATCTGCTTAGTCGTTTCCGTTAAAAAAAAGCTTTTACAAAACCTGTGAGATGGATAACTCCATGAATACATAATAGAATTGTAAAAGCCCATTTCATAATACCGCATCAAAATGTTTTAGAGATTCCTAAACCAAATGAAAGGTGATTTAAATCTACATTGAAGGTTTCACCTTCTACAACTAAATCTCGTGACAGTGAACGATAACTTATAGTAGGTCGTAAAACCCAGTCATTTACCAATTCGTAGCTAATACCTGCACCAACGAGCCACCCCAAACCATGTCCAGAATTATCTATAAGATCACCATTGCTATCTTCAAATTCTAAATGATTGTAAACGGCACCAGCTCTTATTAGGTAAGATAAATTTTCTGAAGTTCTAATGGGATGAATAAATTGTAATCCAAAAGTATAACCAGTTTCATCCTAGTCAGCATCAGAGTCTTCAATAGAAAAGTTATTATAGCCCCAACCAAGATAGGCATGTAAATGTTCCATAAAACGGTAACCTACAGTAGCCTCAAACCCAAAACCAGTTTCAATTTTTGATGCTCCAATATCATCAGATGGAAAGTTGAGTCCAGGTCTAAATTCTACTGACCATTTATTTTGCGCAATAAAACTACTAGAAATTAGTAATAGCAAAATTGTAAAAGCAAGTTTTAAATTTTTCATGTCATTAATATTTATCTTTATTTCTTAAAGAAAATCACCTTTATCATCTATCTTAATCTTAATACGTTTGTCACCATTCTCCAAGGTGATTTTATATAGTTTTCGCGTTTTACCATGCTCATGGTAATTAACCAAATACAGGTTTTTTGACACAATCCAATTTGGAAACCTATCAGTAATGGATTTTAAAATAGATATTGGTAAATTGATATTACCATATCTTTCTACAGTTCTTAATAAATTACTTTCCGAATCGTATGAAGCCAATATTTTTCCTTCAGGAATTACAAAATTAACGTAGTAAAAATCATATTCATCGGTATAAATATCCAATTCCTTTACATTAAAATCACTCACCTTTAAATGTAGTTCTTCTAATGGTATAGGGGCTTCTTTAGAGCTTGCATCACTTAAATACTTATAATTATGAACAACATAAACCGCAGGAAACGTTTCAGAGTTTTGGGCATAAATTTGGGTGGTTAATCCCAAGAGAAATAAACCAATAATTACTTTTTTCATGATTTTAACTTTTAGAGTTAATATGAAATAAAACTATGTATATAAGGTAATGTAGGCAATGACGCCCATCAGTTATTGAGATAATTATAAGGCATAATCATTTGCTTTAATTTTTCTTTCCTTACCTGTGATTTCTTGAATATTTATGCGGTAAACTATGGGTAAGGCTTCCGAACTGGTTTTACCAGAAAATTGTGGAATAAAATGAAACTCTTTTTTTTCTTTCTGAGAAATAAGTTTTTTTACACCAAGTGAAAACTTATGTAGTTCGTGTTTTGCATCTGGGCCTTGTAATGGTTCAAAAGTACCCTGAATTAATATAGATTTCCATTTATTAATAGATTCTATCTCAGCAACTTCAAGTGCCACAGCATTATTTATAAGTAATGCTTTGGTTTTATGGCCTTCACCTGTATAACCAATAACTGTAATGTTTTTTTTGTCGTAATAATATGTAATAGGAATTACGAAAGGCAAATTTTTATATACATAAGCTAAGTGACCTACATAATTATTATCTAGTATTTCAAGACATTCCTGTTTGTTTATATTTCTTATCATAACTTGTATGATTGAATTGATACCCAATATATTTTATATTTGGTTTTTAATAAATGATATAAATCAGGTTAGAATATTTTAGAGTAGTTATGAATAGTTATTTAATGTTTCTTAAGCCCTCGTTTATGCCTTAATGCCCAATAAAGCCCCTTTACATCCGAAGCCCAATTAGTATACATAAAAATGAGTATAATTTCTTCAAAGGTTTCTAGCAAGCCAATTATAATCATGGTGTAAAACAAAGTATATGCTGGATTGAAGAATAATGACCATAATATAAACAGACTTTGAAATACTGCCGAAAGTTTTGCTAAATAGGTATGAAATGCGGTTGCTTTACCATATTTTAAATAAGCAATTAACATCTGGATGACGTATGGTATAAAGGCAATTAGTATTAAAATAAAATTGGTTTTGATGAAATCAGTTTCAAAATAAAAGAGTCCAATTAACCCAATAATTAATGTTATTTGGTCTCCAAAAGAATCCAGTTGTGAGCCTCTGGGACTTGTTATTTTTAACTTTCTAGCTAAATAACCATCAATAGCATCAGTAGAATAGCTTATTAAAAGAAGCCATGTAAATACCAAACGTAGATCCAACCAAACTAAAACTAGCAAAAACGGTGCAGCAAATATTCGATAAAACGAAAACCAATCGGCAATATTAAAGTTTTTAAATGTGAGCATGCCTTTTTTGGTTTTTTTAAATATACAACGAGCTAGTCACAGATAAAATGAGGAATGTCAGCTTCAAAACTTATGCGGCTTTTAAAACTTGTGTGTCTAAAAATTAATCCTTCACTTTAAACACTTTTTCTAATATAGTTTCCATTAAGCACCATTTTGTCATAGACGATTGTAATAAATTGGCACCTACAAATGCTGTAAACCATAACCAGTTTATATTAACATAAATGGCAAGTGGTAAACTTATTAATATAAAAATTCCTGCTACTGCTCTAACGATTCTATTTTTCATAATATATAGTTTTAAATGTGTTTTTCAATAGGTAATACAACCGCTTTAACAGGGTTGTTGGTCTCTAAGTTTTTATTAAATATTTTTATTAAGTTGAATAGGTTTTCAATATGATCATCATCTGTAAATGAAAAGAACAAATACGATTCGTTACCACCTGTTTTACCCGGAAACCAGCTGGCTGTTATTAAAACGGATGGGATGTTTTTATGCCCATCAATATCATAACTGCTAAAGCTTTCAATATTTGCTTTTTTAAATAACTTCAAAACATCATTTTGAAACTCTTCTACCGATGTAACGATTACTAATTTCATGTGTGTATTTTTAACAACCTGCAAGGTTTTACTAACCTTGTAGGTTTTATTTTAGATTTTATATCTACAAGGTTTTGGAAACCTTGCAGGAAATACGACGTGATTTTTACATCAACATTATTTATAATTTTTGCGTTCAATCATATAATATACCAAAGGCACTACCAACAAGGTTAAAAAAGTACTTACAATGGTACCGCCCATTAACGAAATGGCCAAACCTTGAAAAATGGGGTCAAAAAGTATTATAAAAGCACCAATAACAACGGTTCCCGCAGTTAATAAAATGGGTGTGGTTCGTACTGCGCCAGCCTCTATTACAGCCTGTTTCAATGGAATGTCTTCGGCCAGCCTCAAGTTTATAAAATCGATAAGCAACACGGAATTCCTAACCATAATACCCGCAAGGGCAATCATGCCTATAAATGAAGTGGCGGTAAAAAAGGCGCCAAAAATCCAATGTCCCAAAACAATACCGATCAATGACAACGGTATGGCAACCATCATAACCACCGGTGCTTTAAAGTTTTGGAACCAACCAACTATCAAAATGTAAATGATAATGATAACCCCTAAAAAAGCAATTCCTAAATCTCTAAAAACCTCTAAAGTTATTTGCCACTCGCCATCCCATTTCACAGTGTAATCGTCTTCAAAATCGGGTTGATTTAAGTATAATTCATTTAATTTATACCCTTCTGGAAGTTTGATTTTTTTTAGTTTCTCTTCCATACCCAGTATCGCATAAACAGGACTTTCTAATGCTCCTGCCATATCTGCCAGAACATAAACCACTCGTTTTTGGTTTTTTCTGTAAATACTTTTCGCTTTTATATTTTGTTGAACAGTTGCCAAATTGCCTATGGGAACCATATTTCCTTGTTTGGATCTTACTTTTAATTGTGAAATATCATGGATGGTCGATTTTTCTTTTTCATCCAATGCTAAAACCAAACCTACTTGGTTTGAAGCATTTTCATCATATAAATTGGTTACCGCTTTATTAGATAATGCCATATTCATGGTATATACAATTTGCTGTGGCGCCACACCGTACAACATGGCTTTTTCTTTGTTAATAATAAATTCGTATTCTACTTGGTCTGCTTCAACCATCCAATCTATATCTACAATATCGGTAGTGTTTTTTAAAATATTTTGGACTTCGTTAGCTACTTCAATTTGCGTGTTATAATCCGGCCCATAAACTTCTGCAACAATGGTTGAGAGTACAGGTGGTCCTGGTGGTACTTCTACCAATTTTACATTGGCATTGTATTTTTTGGCTATTTTTTGGATGTCTGGTCGCATTAATTTTGCAATATCATGACTTTGCAGACTTCGTTCTTTTTTATCGGTTAGATTTACTTGAATATCGGCCATGTTACTACCGCCACGCAAGTCGTAATGACGAACCAGTCCGTTAAAGGTAATAGGTGCCGAGGTCCCCACATAGTTTTGATAATTCACTACTTCCGGTCTGGAAGACAAATATTGCCCTATATTTTGAGTAACAACAGCTGTACGCTCTAAGGTACTGCCTTCTGGCATATCAATAATTACTTGAAATTCATTTTTATTATCAAAAGGCAACATTTTTACGGCAACCGATTTGGTGAAAAACAATGCCACAGAACCCAAAAGCAACAAAAATGTAACACCTAAAAACAGCCAGCGTGTTTTCCTGTTTTCAATTAAAGGGGTTTCAAATTTTGAGTATATCTTATAAATTAATGTGTCATTTATTGGTTTTTCAACCTTTTTTTCAACACCTTTTTTATCTTTTTCGCGCAAGAAAACATAGCCCAAATACGGTGTAATTGTTAAGGCTACAAATAATGATAAAAGCATGGCTATGGAAGCACCAATGGGCATAGGACTCATATATGGCCCCATTAACCCAGACACAAACGCCATAGGCAATACGGAGGCTATTACCGTAAAAGTTGCTAAAATGGTAGGGTTCCCTACTTCGTTTATGGCATACAAGGCCGCTTGTTTAAAAGGTAAGCGTTTCATTTTAAAATGCCTATGCATATTTTCGGCTATAATAATAGAATCGTCCACCACAATACCGGTTACAAATACCAAAGCGAACAATGTAATTCGGTTTAGTGTATAATCAAGCATATAGTAACTCAGCAAGGTTAAAGAAAACGTAATGGGTACCGATAAAAACACGACCAAACCACCGCGCCAACCCATTGCCAGCATAACCACAAGTGTTACGGCTATAATTGCCCCAATGAGGTGCATCAATAATCCTGATACTTTACGGGAAGCCGTTTCGCCATAATTTCTGGTAATTTCAACATGTACATCATCAGGAATCAAATTGGCTCTTAAATGTGCTACTTTATCAATAATAGCTTCCGAAATTTTCATGGCATCAGCACCTTTTCGTTTGGCCACGGAAATGGTAACTGCTGGGTATTCTGAGTTATAAGTGGTCCCCTTTTCACTGGCTTGACCAAAGCCTAAAGACACATAATTTACGGGTATTTCTGGGCCATCAACAATGGTGGCAATCTGTTTTAAATAAATTGGCCTGTTTTGCTGAACGCCAACTACCAGATTTTCAACATCTTCAACGGTTTCCAAAAATTTTCCTGTGGTAACCAAAAATTCCGTATCGTTTTTATCAAAACTTCCTGAGCTTAATTGTTGGTTGTTAGCCTTAATCATTTCAGAAACCGATAAAAAATCCAGTCCGCTTTCAGCTAATTTAGCTTTATCTAAAAGGACTCGTAATTGTCTGTCTCTACCACCTATTTTTTGCGTTGAAGATACATCATTAACCTTTTCTATTTCGTTGATTAATTCTCCTGTAATTTGTTGTAATTGGTAATCGTCATAGGTTTCGCTCCAAAGTGTTAAGCCCAAAACAGGCACATCATCAATAGCACGTGTTTTTACCAACGGAAACGTTACGCCCATTGGCATTTGGTCCATATACTTATTAATTTCATTGTACAATTTCACAAATGAGCGCTCAATATCCTCACCCACATAAAATTGCACAGTCACCATCCCCTGTTCCTGCATTGAGGTAGAATAGACATGCTCTACGCCTTTAATATTCGAAATTAATTTCTCTAAAGGTTTTACAACCCGAGATTCAACTTCGGTAGGGCCAGCCCCAGGATAACCAACAAAAATATCTGCCGTAGGCACATTGATCTGCGGTTCTTCCTCTCTCGGAATTAAAAATGAGCTGTACACGCCAATAACCATGAATACTATCATGAGAAGTACCGTGAGCTTGGATTTTATAAAACCCTTGGCAATCTTTCCTGCTAAACCTTCTTTCATAATTTTCCCCTCTAACTCCCCCAAAGGGGGAGAACTATTATGGGATATTTTTTAGTTAATACTTGTTTTTTTTATGTATTATACCTACAAGGTTTTTAAAACCTCGCAGGATATAATGATACCTGCGACTGCCAACTGAACACTGCGACTGCAAACTGAACACTGCCTACTGAATACTGATTTTTGCCCCATTGTAAAGTTTTCCCTCTGCTGAAGCTATATAGGATTCATCAGTTGATAAACCAGATAAAACCTCTACGTTATCGCCATAAACCCTACCTAAACGCAACCAACGCAATAATGCTGTATTGCTTTGGCTTACAGTGTAAACCCCAGATAATTGTCCTTTAGTTACAATAGTGTTTTTTGGGATTAAAACCATATCTGTTTGTTCTTGATTTTCAATAGGAAATTGTACGGTAACAAACATTCCGGATAAAATATTGGCATCTGTTTTATCTAATGCTACTTTGGCTAAATATTGCCCACCTGTGTTTTTGGCAGATGTACTTATTTCGGTCACTTTTCCTTTTAAAATCTTATCAATGGATTTTACTAAAACATCAACTTCTGTATTGTCTTTAATTTTGGTTATCTCATTTTCCGGAACCATTGCAATAACTTCAAAGCTGTTAGGGATTTCAATAGAAATTAAAGGGATTCCCACATTTGCCATATCGCCTTTTTTAACAGATTTACCTGTTATTACCCCGTTAAAAGGTGCCGTAATGTTGGAATAGGCAAATTGTGCATTAACCTCATTTTTCATTTGTTTGGCAACTTCCAAACGTGCTTTTGCCATTTCAAAATTGGCCGTAACATCATCTAACTCTTTTTGGGAGGCACTGTTGTTTTTAAACAAATTTGTAAATCTGTTATAGTCTTTTTGGGCATTAGTGAATGCCGAAGATGCTTCTGTAATACCTGCATTTGCTTGGGCCCGTTTCGCTTGTAAATCGGCATTATTAATAGAAATAAGTAGTTGTCCTTTGCGGACTTTATCACCAACATTAACATAAACCTGGGTTACAAACCCAATCATTCGCGTACTTAAATCGGCACTGTTAACCGATTGGATTTCACCACTAACCGACAAAACCGGACTGTTGCCATTAGCCTCTACTTGGTTAACTTTTACGCTGATTACTGGCGAATTATCTGTAATCGCTTTTTTGTCTTCGTTTCCACAACTTGTAATGAATAAAGATGCGGTAGTAAATGTTAATAGGTATATGTATTTTTTCATTTTAAATTTATTTTTTTCTTTTAATACCTACAAATTTTTAAAACCTTGCAGGATAATCATGTTTATGCTATTTACTGACTGAATACTGCGACTGCAAACTGCATACTGTTCTCATTCTTTGGTTAAAAATTCTAAATAGGCTTGGGCATAATTGTATTCAAAAATGGTTTGATAATATTCCAGTTCTTTTTGGGAAAATTGTGTTTCTGCCAATAACAGGTCTGATGTTTTTTCAAGGCCCTCCTTAAATCTATCGGTTCTAATACGCAACGCTTCTTCAGATTGTTGTAAAGCCAAAGTGGTTAGCTTTAATTTATTTTCAGCATCTAAAAAAGCTCGTTTTGCTTTATTTAATTCTAACTGACTTTGCGAAATATATTGCTGATACTGAAGTTTTGATTTTTCATATTCAGCTTTACTTTTTTGTACTTTCCCAAAGCGTTTATAGCCTTCAAAAAGAGTCCAGTTTAGTTGCGCGCCAATAATATACCCATTGGCGTCGCCCTTAAAAATTTCATTGTCGTACAACTCATAACTTCCAAAGGCATTCAAACTTGGTAAAAAAGTCAACTTTTCGGCCTTGGTTAAATTTTCATAAGCATTAGAGGCTAATTGCATGGCCTTAATATCTGCCCGATTTTCAGAAATTTGAGTGTTATTCTTGGGATTTAGAGGAATGGCGATTAAACTATCTATAGGTTTATAAATAACATCTTCACTATCATTAATTAAAAACGAGATATAATTTGAGGCGTTCTTAACATGGCTCCTTGCTGTTTGCAATTGGTTTTCTATCTCGGTAACACGCACCTCGACCGATAATACATCTGCCCGTTGCAAATACCCTTGTTTAAACTTATCATCAGCTAATTTTTTATTGGACTTTGCCGCCTCTAATGCGTTATCTAAAACACCAACAGCTTTATAGGCCAGTTGTAATTGCATATATGCTTTATGAACTTCAAACTCCAAATAGTCGCTGGTACGTTCGGTTTGTAAAACCATGGCACTCATTTTGTTTTTTGCCGCTTTTCGTTTATAGATACCATCTAAATTGACTATGGGCTGTTGAATTTCAAAACGGGTCGCAAAGTTTTGTGTTTCACTGGGGTTGTTCAATAAATCGGGATTGAAATCATTTTGTGTTAATATGGACTGATTTAATTTAGAACCAAATGCCATTAAGGGGTTGGTGGTAGAAATTCCTGTGTGCGATATTGAAATATTGGGCAAAAACACCGCATTGGTCTGTCTGTAATCGGCTTTTGCCAAATTAAAATCCTGTATTGAAATTTTTATGTTCTGATTGTCTTTAAGGGCTCTACTTACTACTTCGGACTGAGTTATGGGTATGTGCTTTTGTGCCTGAAGCAGTGCTATAGAGCTTAAAAACCCTATCAAAAATATATGTATGTTTTTATTCATTGTAATTATAATTTCGGTTACAAAATTAGAGGTATTTATTTATAAAAATGTAACTAATGTTACTTACCTCTAGGTTTCATACTTTGTTTTTACTTTTAAATAAATGCCATAAGACCTATTATCATCAAATGGAACGCTATCAATAGATTCTATCGTACCCGTGAAAGTTTCAACTTTTTTTTCGGTTAAATAAATCTTCCATAGTTTGAGTTGCGACCCGAACCCGTATTTCTTTGTTGTGCAAAAACAGTCATGTTTGCAGTAAACACTATAAATATTGAGATTAATAGTGTTTTAAGTCTTAAATTTTCATTTTTTTTTCACCTTCCTACTAATTAATAAAAGCAAAAGTAACCTTAGATAAGTTTTGCTACAATGATACCCATCATGTAAAAAGCTACATTATACCGTATCAGTTTTTGATAGTTTTAAAAAGAAGGCCTTAACTCCCCGCTTTATATTTACTTTGAATATCAACTTTTAATTGCGGGATTTTTATAAGCTCTATGGTTGTTGATGCCAATGTAACTTTACCATTCGTTTTTTCAACTTCCCTGTGAATTTTGTCATTTAAAGTGTGCTTCGTAATCCGTCTTTTTTTATAATCAACAATATATCTTAGGTTAAATTGAACCCAGTTGTCTGATAGGGTAATTGCTAAAGTGGGGTCAACAACGGCATCTTCAATATAGTATTTACCAACCACGTCTTGCCATTTCGCCTTTGAATTGGTGGTATATTCTGAAAGGGTTTCAGTAGCAATTTTAATAACAATAGATTTGGCCAACTCCATATCAGACCCGTACCTAATGGGTAAATTAAATTCATCCCATATAAAAGGAAAGTCTTGCGAGTAATTGTAAATGGGCCCTTTAAACACAAAGGCATTACTCAGTTTTACTATACGGCCACTGTAATTATCACTGCTTACCCATTGCCCAATTTCCATCATGGTGGTGTAAATACTATCTACATCAATAATATCGCCTTTAATACCGTTAATTTCAATACGGTCTCCAGGTTTATAAACTTTTACGATAAAAATATAAATAGAGCCTGCAATACTTAAAAAAAGCTCTTGTAACGTGATGGCAACTCCAGCTGAAAATAAGCCAATGGCTAATGTGAAGTCTTTAACACTTCCAGTAAAATATGAGATGGACAAAATAATTAAAATAATATAGCCTATAATTTCAACACCTTTTTGTGATTTATAGCGTGCAGAAGTATCAGAAACTTTTTTTCTTAAAAAACGTCTTATAAGTTGAATTAACAAAAGGACAGAACCAACCAGTAAAATATATTTGAAAACACTATATAACGTTGGGTTTTCGGCAATCCAATTTTTTATCTGTTCCATTTTAGTCGTTTATAAATCTTCATACAATCGCAATCTATTATTCAACTCGTTTATTTCTTTTTTTAAGGTATTTATCTGTTCCAATAAATTATAAATAGCATCAACACCTTCCAAGTTAATATCTAAATCATAATGTAAACGCATCATTTTTTCAACGTCCTTTATTTGTGTTTTGCGTATAAAAAAATCATTATTTTCAACAGTTAATGCTATAAGCTGATAGTCCTGTAATGTGCTAATAAATGAAACAGGAATATTGTAACGTTTACAAAGTAGTTGTATAGATATGAGGTCTCTTGTTTCCATTATTATCGCAGGTTTTGTAACTGTTTTATTAAATTTTTTTCTTGATTTGAAAGTTTAGTTGGTAATTTTATTTGATAAGTAACATACAGGTCTCCAAACTGACCATCCTTTTTATATTTAGGGAAGCCTTTACCTTTAAGCTTTACTTTTGTGCCATTTTGAGTTTCTGGTTTTATTTTGAGTTTTACTTTTCCATTGAATGTATCTATCATGAGTTCTCCGCCTAATAAAGCTTTATATAAATCTAAATCTACGGTTACATGAAGATTATCTTTATCTCTCTTAAATTTTGAATGGTTTATTATTGAAAACTGAATGAGTAAATCGCCATTTGGGCCACCGTTTACACCTTTGCCACCGTGACCTTTTATTTTAATAATTTGTCCGTTTTCAACACCCGCAGGAATGGTAATTCTAATATTTTTATTGTTAACCGTTAAGGTGCGTTTATGCGTGGTATAAACATCTTTTAAGTCAAGTTGTAATTCAGCATTAAAATCTTGTCCTCTAAATTTTACTTGTCTACCTCCGCCACCAGAAGACGCGCTTCCTCCAAACATATTCTCGAAAAACTCTGAAAAATCTTCTTCTGAATAGCCTCCTGAAGTACCTTGATAACTTCTTTGAGAGCGTTGCTGTTGTTTAACTTTTTCGTATTCTTCGGCGTGTTGCCAATGCTCGCCGTATTGGTCGTATTTTTTTCGGTTTTCAGGGTTACTTAATACTTCATTGGCTTCATTAATTTCTTTGAATTTTTTTTCGGCAACTTTATCATTAGGGTTTAAATCAGGATGATATTTACGCGCCAGTTTTCTATACGCTTTTTTAATATCCGCTTCGGATGCGGTTTTAGAAATGCCTAATATTTTATAGTAATTTATAAACGACATATATTGAATATTTATAATTGTTTAACTTTAAAATAACTTAATTTAAGCAGGCTAATAAGTTTAATTAAATAGCCATACATTTTTTGATTTTTCAGATTCAAAAACCTCTTTAATCATACTAAAAACAGTTCTTCTAAGTTCCCGCTTATTAGTAATGAATTCTTGAATATTATCTTCAAGATGTTCGTTCTCCATTCTAAATTCAGAAGTGTCATATATGAACTTTTTATTAATAATATTAGCAATATAATCTAAATTATTTTGAACACATTTCAGTATATATTCACATTGATTTTGCAATTCAAAAACCTCTATTTGCAACTCCCTTAATTCATCTAGATTTTGACAAGCCAAAAGTTCTGAAAAATGCTTTTCAACTAGATTATTTAAAAACTTAATATCAAATAAATAGAATTCTAAATCCGTTTTCCAGTTTTCAAGTAAAAGATAAAGCGCCTCCCAGCTAGCATTTTGGAGGTAATTTCCTTTAGGGCGTTTTCTTAAATTATTCATAGATGTGTTTTTTAATGATTACTTGCTAAAAATAATTTTTAAATCGTTCATCTGAAATGAGATATATCAGCTATGTATGACTTTATGCAAACTAAAATGTCTGTTCGAGTTATTTCGCCAAAGCGGAATTGTATTGAGAACATTTGTTTACGTAATAATATTACCATCCGCCATTTGGATAATGCGGTCGGTTTTATTGGCAAAATCTTCATCGTGGGTAACAATTAAAAGCGACAAACCTTCCTCATCACTTAAATTTTTGAAAATATTGAAAACATTTTCAGCATTTTTAATTTTTCAAAAGCATCATGCTCTATTTCCTGATATGATTTTTCTGCTAGTTTTTTAGCGGGAAGTCTCACGTTTTCTAAAACTGAAAATTCAGATAATAAGTAATGAAACTGAAACACAAACCCAATATGTTTGTTTCTGATGTACGAAAGGTAGTCTCTACTTTGGTTTGTTATTAATTGATTATTTAAAAGAAGTGCTCCCTCATAATCGGCATCCATGGCTAGGTAGTAGTTATCATAAGAGTTGTCCTTAATTTATAAATATACTAAAACTTAGTCAGAGCGCAGTCTATACTTTGCGGGTTAGGTAGAATAAGCAAACAGTAGAAATTTTAAATTTTATGACTAGAAACAAGAATGTGATAGCACTTGATTTATGACTATCTACTGCTATTCATTTATCTATTGCCTAAAAAATGTAATGTTTCGTTTGCGTGCCCTTGTGGCTATTCTACCTAACAGTTGCATGACATTTAACAACTCAACATTTTGAGGATGAATTTATGGAATAAAACAAAATCAATATTAGATTTGTATAACAAGAGCCGTATGATGGGAGACTATCACGTACGGTTCTGTGAGAGGTTTGGGGTGAAAGTCCCTTTGTCTACTCGACTACAAATACGTTAGCTCTCATTTAAATAACACGTGTTTCAAATTTGAAATTGCAAAAGAATATGCAAAAGAAAAAGGACAAAGTCTTTCGGAAATGGTTGAAAACTATTTCAAGTTTGTTACTGTCAAAAGAATGAAAATCAAGGAAAAACAACTTTCACCTAAAGTTAGAAAACTTAGAGGAATCATTAAAGCTGATGACAATTTTGACTACAAACAAATTTTAACAGAAGAACTTTCAAAAAAAAATGGAGTATAAACTTTTTGTAGATTCGTACGTAGTTATTGACTTTTTTACTGACCGCGAACCTCACGCAAACCCTGCAAGTGAACTTTTTGAGCTTAATGAACAAGGAATTGTAAAATTGTGTTTATCTGCTGTAAGTATTAATAACATTTACTATATCGTAAGGAGATTTTTAGGACACAAAAAAACTCTTGAAGTTGTTGAGACATTAACTGAAATGACTGAAATTATTGGAACGACAAAAAAAGAGATTATTCAAGCATTAAAGAATAACTTCACAAATTACGAAGATTCTGTTCAATATTCTTCTGCCTTAACGGTTAAAGATTTGGATGCAATTATTACTCTAAATATAAAAGATTATAGAAATTCTTCAATTGCAGTTATGTCGCCATTGAATTTTCTGAAAATGAAAGAAAAAAACGAGAGCTAATGCGTATATAACATATAAATCAAAGCGTAAACCCAACCTTAACACCGCCCCATTTATAAGAATCTCCACTTGTAAATTCCTTTGTAATCACAGACCGTGAATATTCAAAATACAGTGTTTTTGTTTTTAAAACGATGCCGTAATTGAATTGTGCTGTCAATCTTTCAACAACACCAGACGAAATTGTGTAAGGACTTTGCTTATTGAATACTCCGCCCTGAAGCGTTGCATCATATCCAATAAGATTTAAAACGGGTTGCGCATACGCATACAGCACGAAACCGTTTCTTTTACTAGATGATGAAAATGGAGTATTTATGATTCCGAAAGTGCTATTGAATCCTACAGAAGCGTTTGTAAAAAGTGTTCCGATTTTAGCATTTACAGTTGCTTGAAGTGAAAACAAATCGTGGTATTTAACCAGCTGTTTTTCATAGCCCACTTCATAATTAATGACAACATCGCTCTTGATTTGATTTTGCCATCCTAGTGGTATTTTGTTACCCGTTGCTTTATGAATACCTACTTGCATTTCCTTTCCAAAAGCACCTGGGCCGATAATACCTAAACTAAATGAAGATGTAAAACGGCTTTTCTTTTCTTGATTGGTTGTTATCATAAAACTTTTTAGCATAATAGCTGCTGCAAAGGGTCTGTCTCTAAATTGAATCTCTGGAAGTTCATAGCTTTTCGGGGTGAATCCGATATGCTCGACAGCTAAACCATGTCTTACTTCTACATCTTTTGGTTTATAAAATAAATGGTTGAAGGGGTTGGTCTCAAAAAAAGGAGAAACTAATTCAAAACTATAGCCTTGAGTATAGTTCTTATCTGAAGCTGCAAAATAATCATTATCGTAATTAAACCTAAAGTAGTTTGTGCTTTTAATATCTCTAAAAGACACCAAATTATCTATTTTTTGAGCAGTGGCGCTCTGAAGAAGTACCACAGAAAAAACAAAAAGAACAATAACATTTCTCATATCAATCTATACGAGAATAAATAATCTTTGGTTTTGTCTTCCAAAAAACATCTTTCTCTTTTATAATAGCTTTACAAACCAGCAACTGTTGAAAAAAAAGCAAAATCAAAAAAGACAAATCTATTCATCGGTTACAAAAAAAGACTTGGCAGATAGTTGCGTTAGGGATTGCAGTGGATAGCCCACAGCTTTTACGCCTTAGCGCAAAAGCGAGGACTTGTAACGGAAAGCCCGACCCTTAGGGTAACGCCCAAAACATTAAAATAACTGTTGAAAATACTGTTAATAACAGCTTCTGGTTTCATAAAAAAAAACAGCTTTGAATCGTGAAAAAAGTGTATTTTTGCGCTTTCTTTTAACACTCACAAACTAAGACCAAATGATTCATTTCTTCGGAAACCAAAACAGTAAAATATTTGCTGTTCAAGCAACAAAAGAATTATCAACCGAAACTATTTCAAAATTAACATGGCTTTTTGCCTGTCCTGAACTTGTTTCAGGAGCCCCTAAAATAGAACAAGCATCATTAGATGCTTTTTTTGTTGGCCCTCGTGCTGCAATGATAACGCCATGGAGTACAAATGCGGTTGAGATTACCCAGAATATGGGAATTCTAGACATTATTAGGATTGAAGAATTTAAAGTGGTTACAAAAGATTTCAAAGACTTTGACCCCATGATTTCTGAGAAATTCAAGGGTTTAAATCAGGAAACTTTTAATATTAATATTCAGCCAGAACCAATTCTTAATATTGAAGACATTTCTGCCTATAATAAACAAGAAGGTTTATCATTAAGTGATGAGGAAGTTGATTATTTGGAAGGTGTGGCTAAAAAAATTGGCAGACCATTAACCGACTCTGAAGTGTTTGGGTTTTCGCAAGTGAACTCGGAGCATTGTCGTCATAAAATTTTTAACGGTACGTTTGTGATTGATGGCGTGGAAAAACCGACATCACTTTTTAAATTAATTAAAGAAACATCGAAGCAACATCCTAACGATATTGTTTCGGCTTATAAAGATAATGTGGCTTTTATAAAAGGCCCAAAAGTGGAACAATTTGCACCAAAACGTGCGGATATTCCGGATTATTATACGACTGAAGATTTTGATTCGGTTATTTCTCTTAAAGCAGAAACACACAATTTCCCAACTACGGTTGAGCCTTTTAATGGTGCAGCAACAGGTTCGGGCGGAGAAATTCGAGATAGACTTGCTGGCGGAAAAGGCTCGTTACCATTGGCAGGAACTGCGGTGTATATGACTTCATATTCTAGACTTGAAGAAAACAGACCATGGGAACAAAAGTTTGAAGCTAGAAAATGGCTCTATCAAACACCAATGGATATTTTGATAAAAGCATCTAACGGCGCTTCTGACTTTGGGAACAAATTTGGGCAACCGCTTATTTGTGGTTCTGTTTTAACTTTTGAACATAATGAAAATCAATCTTCAAGCGAGTCGAAAGCCAGAAAACTAGGCTACGATAAAGTGATTATGCAAGCTGGCGGTATTGGTTACGGGAAAGCTGAACAAGCGTTGAAAGACACCCCAAAAACGGGCGATAAAATAGTGATTCTTGGTGGCGAAAATTACCGTATTGGTATGGGAGGTGCTGCAGTATCTTCGGCTGATACTGGGGCATTTGAATCTGGTATTGAATTAAATGCAGTACAACGTTCTAACCCAGAAATGCAAAAACGTGCTGCAAATGCGGTTCGTGGGATGGTAGAAAGTGAAGAAAATTTTATTGTTTCTATTCACGACCATGGTGCTGGTGGACATTTAAATTGTTTATCTGAACTGGTTGAAGATACGGGTGGAAAAATTGATTTAGATGCGTTGCCTGTTGGCGACCCAACTTTATCTGATAAAGAAATAATCGGTAATGAATCGCAAGAGCGTATGGGCTTAGTGATTGCTGAAAAACATTTAGAGACACTTAAAAAAATAGCAGACCGTGAGCGTTCGCCAATGTATACCGTTGGAGATGTAACTGGCGATAACCGTTTTACTTTTCAATCTAAAACCAAAGGGAACAAACCTATGGATTTAGCTATGGAAGATATGTTTGGGAGTTCTCCAAAAACGGTTTTAACGGATAAAACAGTTGCGCGACATTATAAAAATCCGAGATATAAAACCAAAAATTTACACATCTATTTAAATCAAGTGTTACAACTTGAAGCGGTAGCGTGTAAAGATTGGTTAACTAATAAAGTAGACCGTTGTGTTGGCGGTAAAGTTGCCAAGCAACAATGTGTTGGGCCTTTACAAATTCCGTTGAATAATGTGGGCGTCATGGCTTTAGATTTTAAAGGGAAAGAAGGTGTGGCAACGTCTATTGGGCACTCGCCTATTTCTGGATTAATTAATCCGGTTGCAGGAAGCAGAAACTCAATTACCGAAGCACTTACCAACTTGGTTTGGGCGCCTTTAAAAGATGGTTTAAATGCGGTTTCTTTATCGGCAAACTGGATGTGGCCTTGCAAAAACGAAGGCGAAGACGCTCGTTTATATGAAGCCGTTCAAGCGATTTCAGAATTTTCAATTGATTTAGGCATTAATGTGCCAACAGGAAAGGATTCGCTTTCTATGAAACAGAAATATCCTGATGAGGATGTGATTTCTCCTGGAACGGTTATTATTTCGGCTGGTGCAAATTGTAATGATATTACTAAAGTTGTAGAACCTGTTTTTAAACAAAATGGGGGTTCTATTTACTATATTAATATCTCTCAAGATGATTTTAAATTGGGTGGAAGTGCTTTCAATCAAGTTTTAAATACCATTGGAAACGAAGCACCTAATGTAAAAGATGCTGGTTATGTTAAGACTGTATTCAACATCATTCAATCTTTAATCGTTAATGAGAAGATTGTTGCAGGACACGATGTTGCTTCTGGTGGATTAATTACGACACTTTTAGAATTGTGTTTTGCTGATATGAATTTAGGTGCGGATTTAGATATTTCTAAATTAAATGAAGCGGATTCTATAAAGGTTTTATTTGCTGAAAACTCAGGACTTGTTTTTCAAGCGGATGCTTCAGTTGAAAGTATTTTATCTGAACATAATATTGAATTTTTCAATATTGGTTTGGTAACTAATTCAGGAAACTTAAATATTAAAAACAACGATGATAGTTTCACATTCAATATTGCTGAAACTAGAGATATTTGGTATAAAACGTCTTTCTTATTAGACCAAAAGCAAACTTCAAATGGTTTAGCAAAAGATCGTTTTGATAATTATAAGAATCAACCACTTCAATATACATTTCCAAAACATTTTACTGGAAAACTTAAAGATGTATTGTCAGGTCGAGCGCAGTCGAGACCTCTTGACAACCTCTCGACTGCGCTCGAGGAGACAAGACGTCCAAAGGCTGCAATCCTACGTGAAAAAGGATCAAACTCCGAACGCGAAATGGCAAACGCCATGTATTTAGCTGGTTTTGATGTGAAAGATGTGCACATGACCGATTTAATTTCTGGTCGTGAAACTTTGGAAGATATTCAATTTTTAGGTGCCGTTGGTGGTTTTAGTAATTCTGATGTTTTGGGTTCTGCCAAAGGTTGGGCAGGTGCTATAAAATACAACGAAAAAGCAAAAAAAGCGATTAAAAATTTCTTTGATAGAAAAGATACGTTATCTGTTGGAATTTGTAATGGATGCCAATTATTCATGGAATTAGAAGAAATAAATCCAGATCATGAGATTCATGGAAAAATGCATCATAACGATTCTCATAAACACGAGAGTTCTTTTACTTCAGTCAAAATTCAAGAGAATAACTCGGTAATGCTTTCCACCTTAGCCGGTACAACTTTAGGTGTTTGGATTTCGCATGGCGAGGGAAAATTTAATTTGCCATACACCGAAGACAAATATCATATTGTTGCAAAATATGGTTATGAAGGGTATCCTAATAACCCAAATGGTTCTGATTTTAATACCGCAATGATGAGTGATAAAACTGGACGCCATTTAGTAACGATGCCACATATTGAGCGTTCTACTTTCCAATGGAATTGGGCCAATTATCCTGATGGACGTAAAGATGACGTTTCGCCTTGGTTAGAGGCTTTTGTAAATGCGCGACTTTGGATTGAGAAATAAAACTTATTTAAAAAACTATATAATAACTTTAGACTACTCTTTCAAATCCTATGCTGTTAGTCAAAAAAAAAGGCAGTAACCTAAAATTACTACCTTTTTATATAAGTACATGACAAAAATTAGTTTAACCTTCATTAAGAGATAGCAATGTTACTGAAATCCAGACCTGACAGGCGGGGTGTCAAATTTGTGCATATTCATAAAAAATCGTTCGATCCATTTTTTAAAATTTTTAGGTGTTTAAAAACCTAAAAAGTTAGTAAAATAAACCACTATGGATTTGAAATCCATAGTTTGAACAAAAGAATGAAATTCTTTTTTAGAGAAGGGCTTGTCATTCCGAATGAGGCACGAAGAGGAATCTCATTATTATAAGATTTCTCGTCA
>JBAQZZ010000228.1:0-5756 GCA_049791475.1 Flavobacteriaceae bacterium
CCTGTAAACACACATTATATTATTGGTTCTGCAATTGGCCCGCATCCTTATCCAGATATGGTTACGCGTTTTCAATCGGTTATTTCAGAAGAAATAAAATGGCAATTAAAAGAACAAACGGGTAAAGAAAATCCTGATTATGTGGTAGCTTGTATTGGTGGAGGAAGTAATGCTGCAGGAACGTATTATCATTATTTACACGAACCTGATGTTGACATTATTGCTGTTGAAGCTGCTGGTTTAGGTATTGATTCTGGTGAAAGTGCCGCTACTTCAGTTTTAGGAAAGGAAGGTATTATTCACGGTTGTAAAACCCTTTTAATGCAAACTAAAGATGGACAAATTACCGAACCATATTCTATTTCGGCAGGACTAGATTATCCAGGAGTAGGCCCTATGCATGCGCATTTATCTAAAACAGGACGCGCTGAATTTATGTCGATTACCGATGCTGATGCCATGGACGCTGGTATTGAACTATCAAAACTGGAAGGTATTATTCCGGCAATAGAAACCTCGCATGCCTTTGCTATTTTTAAATACAAAACCTTTAAACCTGATGATGTTGTAGTTATGAGTTTGTCGGGTCGCGGTGACAAAGATTTGAATACCTATATAGATTATTTTAAGTTATAATATAATTTACAATGAACAGAATAAATCAAAAATTACAAGAAAACAAAAAATTGCTTTCCATATATTTTACAGCTGGTTACCCATCTATCAACGATACGGTTACTATCATTCAAGACTTAGAAAAAAACGGTGTTGATATGATTGAAATTGGCTTACCATTTAGTGATCCTTTAGCCGATGGCCCAACTATACAAGATAGCTCAACAAAAGCTTTAAAAAACGGAATGACTACCGAGGTACTTTTCAATCAATTAAAAAACATTAGAAAATCGGTTAATATTCCATTGATTATTATGGGGTATTTCAATCCGATGCTTCAATACGGTGTTGAAGCTTTTTGTGAAAAATGTAAAGAAATTGGTATTGATGGATTAATAATTCCCGATTTACCAGTAGATGTGTACCATGACCAATACCAAGCTATTTTTGAGAAATACGGACTCATAAATGTATTTTTAATAACACCACAAACCTCTATTGAACGTATTAATTTTATAGATTCTATTTCTAATGGATTTATATATATGGTAAGTAGCGCAAGTGTAACAGGAAGCAGCTCTGGATTTGGTGAAGAACAAACAAGATATTTTAAACGTATTGCCAATATGGATCTTAAAAATCCACAAGTAATAGGCTTTGGTATTTCAGATAATAAAACATTTACACAAGCTACAAACTACGCCAAAGGGGCTATTATTGGTAGTGCTTTTATAAAACACATAACCAAAGATGGTATTGCTACTATTAATAATTTTGTGAAAACCATAATAAACTAATTTTTTACTATAATATTTAATATCTTTACACAAATAGAATTGGTTAACCAATTTATTAATCAATAAATTATAAGTTTATGCGTAGTAATTATCTAACATTATTATTTTTATTATCCATCTGTAAAATAAATTATAGCCAAATAACACTAGAGGCTGATGGTCCAGGAAATACTTACGAATTAATCAATTCTGTTTTGGCGCCTGGTTATAATGTTGTTGAAGTGCCAGATTGCAATCATTCTGCGTTTGGAAGACATATAGATGAAGTGTTTGATACCGACTTAAACACTAATGTTTTTAGGTTTTCCATACACGTTACGCCAGATAATGATCGGTGTAACGGTTCTACTGATAGACAACGAAATGAAATAAAAACATACAACCAATCTCCAGATAATTTATTAGGAACTGAAGGTGAAACAGTACAGTACAAGTGGAAATTTAAATTACCAACAGGTTTTCAATCCTCATCAAATTTTACACATATTCATCAGTTAAAAAGTGTAAATGATGATTTTGATAACATGCCTATGTATACATTAACAGCCTATTCATCTTCATCCGGTGTACTTAGAGTAAGATATGCAGAAGCTGGTTCTCAATCAAATGTGGCCTCTGTACCAATTTCAGGTTTTTTAGGAAATTGGGTTGATGTTACAGAAACGATTACTTATAGCAATCCAGGAGCTTATTCATTAGTTATTAATAGAGTAAGTGATGGTGTAAATCTTTTAACATACTCTAATAACAATAATAACTGGCGCGAAGTTGTTAGTGGTAGTACGACTATAAACGATGTATTTATTAGACCAAAATGGGGTATTTATAGAAGCTTAAATTCTGCCAGCTCACTTAGAGACGAAGAAGTTTTATTTGCAGATTTTAGTATTGAAGAAAACCCTACGTTATCTTTAGACACTTCAAAAATTGAAAATAACACCATAAAAATGGTGCCAAATCCATCCAAAAATAGGGTTACTTTTATATCAAACAAATTAGATAGTTTTGACTATTTTTTAGTTTATAATAATCTTGGTCAAAAGCTTACTTCAAAAAATACTGAAAAAACATTTGATACTTCCACCCTAAAAAATGGAACCTACCACGTTGTTTTTTATAAAAATAACCTCCAGCTAGAAACGCAAAAGTTAGTTATTAAGTAATAATATGCCTTTAAACATAGTGCTCATAGAACCAGAAATACCTAATAACACTGGTAACATTGGGCGTTTAGCTTTAGCATCTGGCTCACATTTACATTTAGTAAAACCTTTTGGTTTTAAAATTGATGATACCCGACTAAAACGTGCTGGTTTAGATTATTGGCAACACCTTTCTGTTACTTATTATGAAAATATTGAAGAATTTTTCAATATAAATAATGATAAAAACATGGTATTTCTTTCCAGTCATGGCACCAAAAATCATTGGGATATTCCTTTTAAAGATCATCTATTTTTAATCTTCGGGAAAGAATCTGTTGGGTTACCAAAACCTTTAATAAAAAAGTATAAAAATCAACTTTATAAAATTCCTTTATTCAGCGAGCATGTTAGAAGTCTAAATCTAGCGAATGCCGTAAGTATTGTAATTTATGAGGGTTTAAGAACATTACAAAGCTAGTAGTTGTTTATAAATAAAAAATGAATAACTTTACTATTACTAAGTTTTAATTAAATTTTATGAAGTATCACATTATTATAAATAGTATTAAATCGGTCGATCAATTTGAAAGTGCTTGGTCAAATGATGATTATATTGCCTTATTAAATGAATTTGGATTTGATGATACAGAAACTAGTAATACAAATGAGCTACTAGAATTACTATTTATGGCTATTTCAGATTTTGAGGCCGAAGAGGCTGCTGCCATTATTTTAACCTATAAACTTTCAGACAAATTAAGCCAGAATCAAATTGAGCAAATATCTCATGAAATGCTTCAAGATAAAATATCTGAAGAATATGCCGATATTTCATTACATCATCAACTATTCAATATCAATCAACTACTTTATAAAGCCTATAACGGCACGTTTCCAAATGCAAAAGCGACTATTATAGAATTTGAAATCTCGCCTAATAAAGACCTCTCAAAAGAAATCATTTTAAAAGCATTTAACACATCACTTTCAAACAACAACGTTATTAAACGTTTGTATACAAATCAGTTAGCAGGAAAAGAAGAATTTGATGAAGCTGAACATATTATTTGGGATTTGAAGCCCAATGGTGAAAATGCTTTTATTTTAACAACATCGGAATATTGGATAAGTAAAGATGAATTTAACGACGCTGAATTTGATGCTAATGTTACTGAATTTGAAGAAGAAGATTAGCTTATTATTTATTTTTTCAACATTTTTAAATACATATTCTCAACTTTGGTTCTCGCCCAAGGTGTTCTGCGTAAAAACTTCAAGCTTGACTTTACAGATGGATTATCAGTAAAACACTTAATTTTTATGTTGTAACCCATGTATTCCCAACCATAATGAGCGACCAAATCGTTAATGATTTGCTCAAGCTTTATGCCATGTAAAGGGTTATTGGGTTGAGACTCCATTACAAATTTTTAACTAAATTTTTAATTTTTGTAGCTTTCTCAAAATGATCTAGTTTATGGGTTTCAATCCACCAAGTGGCAGCTTCCAATAATAATTCTGGATTATCATTTTTGTTTTTGAAAAAGGCATAGAAAGACACACCAACATTTTCACCTTTATTTGCTATTTTCTGATTGCAAACTTCTATGATTTTGGATTTTAGAACATCTTTCATATTCATTAATTTCGTCTATCGCTATTACGGTTTGGTCGTCTAGATTTATTATTACTTGAATTTCTATTAGAATTCCCAGAATTACCAGAATTCCTGTTAGAGTTTCTAGGGTTTCGGTTTCTACCTTGACCTTGTTTTATAGGCGCTGTTGAAGCATTAGGATCGGGTTCAAAACCTTCCAAAATATCAACAGGAAGTTTCATGTCAATCAATTTTTCAATATCTCTTAAAAAAGACGTTTCATCTGCACTAACCAATGATAACGCTTCACCACTTGCTCCTGCTCTACCCGTTCTACCTATTCTATGCACATAATCTTCAGCAATATTAGGAATTTCAAAATTAATTACATGAGGTAATAACGGAATATCCAAACCACGAGCAGCAATATCTGTAGCTACTAAAACCCGTACTTTTCCCAATTTAAATCCTGCCAATGCCTTTGTTCTTGCGCCTTGACTTTTATTACCATGAATGGCTGCTGCTGTAATACCCGATTTACCCATTTTTTCACAAAGCTTATTTGCACCATGTTTAGTACGCGTAAAAACTAAAACCTGTTTCCAGTTTCCATCAGTGATAAGCTTAATAATCAAATCTGTTTTTAAACCTTTAGCAACACGATATACTTTTTGAGTAATGGCATCAACTGTTGTGTTCTCCGGAGTGGCCTCAACTTGAACAGGCTTATTTAAAATACCATGGGCTAACTTCTTTATATCTTTTGAAAAAGTTGCCGAAAACATTAAATTCTGGCGTTTTTCTGGCATCGATTTAATAACACGTTCTATATCACGTAAAAAACCCATATCTAACATACGATCGGCTTCATCTAAAACAAAAATTTCTACACGTTTAAGTGATAATAAACCTTGATTTTGCAGGTCTAGTAAACGCCCTGGAGTTGCTACTAAAACATCAATGCCTTGACGAAGTGTTGCCACCTGTGGCTTCTGGTTTACACCACCAAAAATAACCGCACTTCTAATATTTAAAAACTCACTATATTCTTTAACATTGGCATAAACCTGTGCTGCCAACTCTCGTGTTGGTGTTAAAATTAAAGCACGAATTGGTCTGTATTTATCTTTCGGATTTTCAGATAAAATATGCAAAAGTGGCAATGTAAAACCTGCTGTTTTACCTGTGCCTGTTTGTGCCGACGCTAAAACATCTTTACCTTCTAAAACTGGTGGAATTGCTTTTTGTTGAATTGGACTTGGGGTTGTATATCCTTTTTTGCTAACTGCTTTTAGCAAGGCTTCAGATAAGCCTAAAGATTGAAATGACATATATTGTGTTTATGAAGACCCTTTATTTTATGGGCTTGAGATAACAAAACATCATGCATTCTATCTCCATTCTTCTAATTAAAGATGCAAAGGTACACCTAATTTTAGGATTAGATTTTTAATACTTGGTATTATCAGAAAAATCTAAGTACATGACAAAAATTTAAACACATATTTTAAGTTGCTAATTATCAATAGTTTTATGTTTTTGGATGTTTCCAGACCTGTCAGGTGGGATGTCAAATTTGAAATTTCGTTCTCTTTTTTTATC
>JBAQZZ010000229.1:0-1580 GCA_049791475.1 Flavobacteriaceae bacterium
GATGAATGAAAAGTTAAAGAGGCGCCAAAATGGCATATACGAACACAACATCCGCAACGACGTTTTCATTGCTGGCCCGCATCGGCACTGCCTTTGATGCGCTGGCAACCCGATACAAAAAGTACCGTCTTTACCGTGAAACCCGCGATGGCCTGAGCGCGCTCAGCAATCGCGAACTGGCCGACCTTGGCCTGCACCGCGCCGATATCACGCGGGTCGCCAGGGAAGCCACACGCGGCTGAGACTTCACCGGATCGGTCGCCCTCCTCCTCCCTGGAAGGCGGCTGACAATGGGGCCTGCGGCACCTTCCTCCTCCCTGATGCAGGCAGGTCCTGAAAAGACCCGAAGCCGATCCTCCCTTGACGCTTCGGGCCGACAAAGAGCAGCGGTGTCGTCCTCCCACGGCACCGCTGCTTCATTTTGAAACCCAAACCGCATCACGATCTGACCAGTGGATGCGGCAAGCCCGCATCGTTGAAAACTGCGGAAACCCAGACTGCGAACCGCGCCTTTTCAACAAGTAACACATAAAACATGGTGTGCGCGTCAGCGCCCAATCAGATCACGCGCACGCTGCGTCAGAACGGTACGTCATCGCAGCCCGTCAGGAACCGCGAGACCACTTTCTTCGCCCCGGCCTTCTCGAAGTCCACTTCCAGCTTGTCGCCCTCGATGCCGATCACCGCGCCATAACCAAATTTCTGGTGAAAGACCCGCTCGCCCATGACAAAGCTCGACACAGCATTCATGTCGATGGTCACGTTGCGCGTTTCCTTGGGTTGCCCCATGCCACGCGCGCCGCTGCGCGCCTGCAATCGCCGCCACCCGGGCGAATTGTAGACATTCGCTTCTGCTGCAGCCTCGTGCAGGGTGCTCTTGGGCATCGCCGCCCCGAAACCGCCACCATAAAGGCCCGGCGGCGTCAGCACCTCAACGTGATCTTCGGGCAGTTCGTCGATGAACCGCGACGGCATGGCACTTTGCCATTGACCAAAAACCATCCGGTTGCCCACAAAGGAAATGGTGCACAGGTCTTCCGCCCGTGTGATGCCCACATAGGCCAGCCTGCGTTCTTCCTCCAATCCCTTTATACCGCTCTCGTCCATCGACCTTTGCGAGGGAAACAACCCGTCTTCCCAGCCCGGCAGGAATACGGCGGGAAACTCCAGTCCCTTGGCTGCGTGCAAGGTCATGATGGACACTTTTGCCCCGCCGTCGTCGCTTTCATTATCCATGATCAGGCTGACATGTTCCAGAAACCCCTGCAGGTTCTCGAACTGCTCCAACGCCTTCACCAATTCCTTGAGGTTCTCCAGCCGCCCCGGCGCCTCGGGCGTCTTGTCGTTCTGCCACATGCCAGTATAGCCGCTTTCATCCAGGATGATCTCGGCCAGTTCGATATGGCTCATCCCGGCATCACCCACCATACGGCCCCAGCGGTCGATCCCCGCAACCAGTAGGCGCAGCTGTGCCGCCCCCTTGCCGCCAATCCCGTCATGGGCCAGCAGTATCCGTGCCCCTTCGACCAGATTCACCCCATGCGTGCGTGCGGTCACCTGTATCTTCTGCTGTGCCACAT
>JBAQZZ010000230.1:0-2461 GCA_049791475.1 Flavobacteriaceae bacterium
CAAACCCAAATGCTGAACAATTAGCAGAAATAGCTATTTCATCAGCAAAAACAGCTCAAAATTTTGGTGTTGAACCTAAGGTAGCAATGCTCTCTTATTCATCTGGTGCATCTGGAAAAGGAGAAGACGTAGACAAAGTTAGAAAAGCAACAGAAATTGCTAAAAAGCTAGCTCCTGATTTAAAAATTGAAGGGCCAATTCAATATGATGCCGCAGTAGATATGCGGATTGGAAAAAGTAAATTACCAGATTCTGAAGTAGCAGGACAAGCAAGCGTTTTAATTTTTCCAGATTTAAATACAGGAAACAACACCTACAAAGCGGTACAACGTGAAACAGGCGCATTGGCTATTGGCCCAGTACTGCAAGGGCTTAATAAACCAGTTAACGATTTAAGTAGAGGCTGTACTGCCGATGATATTTATAGCACGGTAATTATAACCGCCATTCAAGCTCAAGACCTTTAATTTATGCAAGTATTAGTTTTAAACTCAGGAAGCTCTTCATTAAAATTTCAATTGTTTTCAATGCCTGAAGAAATCATTTTATGTTCTGGTTTAATTGAACGTATAGGATTTGATGACGCTATATTTAAATTCAAAACCGATAAAGATACTATTGAAATTGTTAATGCCATTCCAAATCATAAAGTTGGATTAGAACTATTATCAAAACAGTTATTAAATAAAGACACAGGTATTATAAAATCTACAGATGCTATTAATATTGTTGGGCATCGTGTAGTTCATGGGGGAAAACATTTTACGGCTACTACCGAAATTACGCCAGCAGTAAAAGATAAAATTAGAGCGCTTTCAAGTTTAGCACCATTACACAATCCAGCTAATTTAGAAGGTATTGAAGTTGCAGAAGCTATATTCCCAAAAGCCAAACAAGTTGCGGTTTTTGATACAGCGTTTCATCAATCTATTCCAGAACATGCTTATAAATATGCCATTCCAAACGACTATTTAGATACCCATAATATTCGTTTATACGGTTTTCACGGTACGAGTCATAAATATGTTTCAGAAAAAGCTATAGCGTTTTTAAAAAAAAAGCATTCTAAAATTATTACCATTCATCTTGGAAATGGGTGTAGCATGACAGCTATTAAAGATGGCAAAAGTATTGACCATACGCTTGGTTTTTCGCCAGTTAACGGACTCATTATGGGCACGCGTTGTGGGGATATTGACCAATCTATAATCTTTCATTTAGCCGAAAAATTTAATCTTAGTTTTAGTGAAATTAATACCATTCTACAAAAGAAAAGTGGCATGTTGGGTTTAACAGGTTATAGTGATTTAAGAGATATTCAAGCCGAAGCTGAAAAAGGAAATAAATCATGCCAATTGGCTTTACAAATGAATGCTTACCGAATAAAAAAATACATTGGTAGCTATGCAGCCATTTTAAACGGTTTGGATGCTATTGTTTTTACAGCAGGTATTGGTGAAAACTCACCAGAAATGAGAAAACGAGTTTGCGAAGACATGGATTATTTAGGCATTACACTCGACTTAGAAAAAAACCAAGTGAGACCACATAAATTAACGGTTGTAAGTACCGAAAAATCAAAAGTTAAAATATTAGTAATTCCAACAAACGAAGAGTTGGAAATTGCAAAACAGTCAGTCAGTTTATTCGAAAATTAATCTGCCTTTGTAGACTTCTTCAACTTCAATAATTGGTGGTGTATTTACTGAAATAACGTTGCCTGGTCCAGAAATCAATCCCGATATAGATTGTTGCGGATTTACAATCATATCGTTTGAGCTTCTATTCCAAATAGTAACGTTTTGAGCTATTAAATTCCTGCCTTCAAAACGCGATGTTCCTGCTGCAAATGTGATGTTCAAATTATTAGATTTTCCAGAAACAAAGCAATTCGAGAGGTTGTTAAAAACTATATTAAAAGAACTGTTATCAATCTGCAATCTAAAATTTCCACTCGTGAAGCTATCAGGTACATTAAAATCTTCGGATAAAATAGTTAAACTTGGATACGTTAAAACCCCATCAGAACTGATGTCATATTGTGTAGCGCTTCTTATTTCAGTAATATTTGGCGCAGTTATATATACTTTTGTAATACCATAATCACGAACAAAATTACAAGAATTATTATCGGTTAATACTAGCTTTCCATCCAAAACAATTGCCTTAACATCATTTAATAAATTCACTCCTGTTTCAATAACTACTTTTTGTTCAATACCTTCTTTAATAATTAATTCAATATCTCTATTTACTAATATTTTATGAAAGCTATCAACTATAATTTCTTGTTGAATAATGCTTCCTGATTTTTGAAAACAATTTCCAGCATTTTCGCTATCGCAAGCAAAAATTAAAAAAATTGATATGATAAAAATTATTCTTTTCATTTTAATCATTTATTCTTCTATAGCATTTCCTTTTTCATCTAAAGTTAAATATGGGTTATATACAATTTCCC
>JBAQZZ010000231.1:0-4327 GCA_049791475.1 Flavobacteriaceae bacterium
ATTTTTATTGCTTTAACTTTTTTATCTCTAATTTTTTTCTTTAGAAGAAAGAAAAAAAGAAACTCCTTGATAAATGAAGTTGAAACAGATTCCTTAAATGAAATTATACACGAAAACACAAATCAAATTAAAACTTCCGCAATCTATTTGTTTGGGGGGTTTCAAGTATTTGATAAAAAAGGAGAAGATATAACCGCTCAATTTACACCAACCTTAAAACAGTTATTTTTAATAATTCTTTTATCAAGTACTAAAAACAGAAAAGGAGTATCATCCATAAAGCTAACAGATTTATTATGGCCTAATAAATCTGAGAGTAAAGCTAGAAATAATAGAAATGTTAACATAAGTAAATTACGTTTATTATTAGATAAGATTGGAGATAATATAAACCTTAACAACGAAAATACGTATTGGAAAATAAAACTTGAATCTTCAGTTTTTTGCGATTACATTTTTGTGCAAAACACATTAATTGAAAGTACAAAACACGCATTAGAAAAAGATCAAGTTATAAATTTGCTAAATATAATATCTAGTGGTGAAATATCTCCTGATATTCAAACTGAGTGGATTGAAGATTTTAAAGATGATATAATCAATATATTAGTAGATGATCTTTTAACAATTTCGAATACTCAGGATGACCCTCATTTACTTATTAGATTAAGCAGTACCATTTTGAAATATGCTCCCTTAAATGAAGAAGCTATTAGCTTAAAATGTAAATCTTTGTATAAATTAGGTAGAAAAGGATCTGCGAAGCAATGTTATAATGATTTTTGTAAAACATATTTTGAAATTTTAGATTCTAAATATGAAAGATCTTTTAATGAAATCATTTCAGATTGATTATTAAAATAGAAGAAAATAGACTTATAATTATAGCTCAACAGTTGTGAGCTTCTTTCAGAAATTATCCCAATCTATATTTTTGGATAAACCTGTCTTAAACTATTTAATGATACGTAAAATACATATAGTTAATCCTTTTTTATTAATACTCTTTAAGTTTTTTATTTTGATATTATAAAACTAAATTTTTATCGGTTATAAGGCAAAATTATTCATTTTCTTCATATCAAGTACTTTGGAGGTAAGCTACAAAAATATTGACAAACCAATCAAAAATAAGTGTATCAGAAATTACTAAGAAACCATACCGAGTTAAATTTTTAATTCTAAACTACTTTTAGTAAAAGTATTTTATACACTATTGAGAAGCTCAGGTAAAGTCCATTTTATAAATAAAAATTTATATGATATGAAATTACTTTTATTAATTTATGGTTTCTGCTTTTGTTTAGTAAGTTGTAATCAAACTGAAAACAATCAAAAAAAAGCCAAGGTTGATCGGAAACCTAATGTGCTACTTATCTGTATAGATGACCTACGCCCAGAATTAAATTCCTTTGGTGCCTCATATATTGTATCACCAAATATTGATGGTCTGGTAAAAAAAGGCATTTCCTTTAAAAAACATTATGTAAATGCCCCTAGTTGTGGACCTTCACGATACACCTTATTAACTGGACAATATGGTGAAGCCTCTAATGATGCTTTATTCCAGAGAGCACAAAAGATATCAGATTCTTCAACTGCAGATCCTAGTATGCCAGAATGGTTTAAGTCTAATGGGTATAAAACAGTATCAGTAGGTAAAGTATCTCACCACCCAGGTGGACGAGGAGGTAAAGATTGGAACGATAGTACACTAATTGAACTACCCAATGCATGGGATAGACACCTTATGCCTGTAGGGTCTTGGAAACATCCACGCGGTACTATGCATGGACTCGCAAACGGTGAAATAAGAAAGAGAGTTGATGAAATGGATGTTTTTCAATCCGCAGAAGGGAAAAATGTAAGATATCCAGACGACTTAATAACTGATGAAGCACTCAAACAACTAAAGTATTTAACAGCTAATAATAACCAGCCCTTTTTTCTGGCTGTTGGCATCATTAAGCCTCATTTACCATTTGGAGCACCTAGGTCATATTATGATTTATATCAAGATGTTACATTACCTAACATAGAGCATCCAAAAAAACCAGAAGGAAAAACAACTTGGCATGACTCGTTTGAGTTTATGAAATACAATCGTTGGGAAAAAGATCCAAATATAGATACTACTTTCGCTGAAGAAGTACGCCGTCATTATGCTGCTTGTGTAACATATGCCGATGCACAAGTTGGTAAAATCTTAAACCAATTAAAGCAAACTGGCGCAGATAAAAACACCATTGTAGTGTTATGGGGCGATCATGGATGGCATTTAGGAGAACATGCTATATGGGGTAAACATAGTTTATTTGAAGAATCCTTGCATTCTCCTCTTATTATTTATGATCCAACAAACAAAAATGGCAAACAGGAGGTCAATGAAATTGTGGAAACGCTAGACATTTTCCCAACTTTATGTGAATTAACTGGTGTTGATACTCCAGAATATGTTGTAGGTGAATCTTTAATGGCAACAGTAAATACGAATAAGACGATTACAAAAACGGCAGTAGCATACACACCAGAGGCAAAAACGATTAGAAACAAAACCTATCGGCTTATTCTGCATAATGACAGTTTTGTAGAATTGTACGACCATTCCAAAGATGAAAAAGAGGCCGTAAATGTTGCAAATCAACATCCAGATATAGTTAAGGAAATGACAGCCCTTTTAAAGATTAAACTTCCTTAGATTTTTTAGTGTTTTTTTTGTATTTACATACTTAACTTTTCTAAGCTATTTATAAATGAATATAAATCAACCCAAATATTATTAAGTGAAAAAAAATACGTTATTCTGTTCCTATTCTGTAAACATCAAAATAAAAAGCCTTTCAATTTCTTCGTGAAAAATTAAAAGATAAAATTAAACCTATATTGTTTTTGTTGCTTGGTCTTGATTCTACAAATAGAAAAACATTGCTGTCTTAAGAAGATTTACAGTATTTAAATATTTATTGACATTGCTACCAAAAGTTTTCTTTGATTATTTAGGTCAGGCTTTAAATATTGTTTATTAGGTTAACAATTATAATTTCACCTCCCTTCTTACATTATAAAAAAACGATTAAGAAACTTAAAAATCTGTGTAAATTACTTTTTTCAAATAGTTGATAAAATTATCATTAATTCGTTATAATAAAATTAAGAACTTTAAAAAGTCTCGTATTCTCCCTTATCAGTTTGGTTACAGTTAACAATTCCAGAGAGTATTCCCTCTATATAAAATCACTAATTAAAGTGTTTTGTAACATATAAATAACCCCTAAATAAAGCGTGTTTATAAAACTAAGGGGGGAATAGCAAGAGGGTAACACGCTGCGCGATGTTACTAATTCATATCTTACTGTATTTCAGGTAATTAAAACTTTTTTAATTACTGCTATTTCAATTTTTTGTAGTAAATTTAACTTTCACCCCAGTAAAATCAACGTTTCATTGTAACAATATCATAAATTATGGATGATTTTAATACCATTCGGTTAAAGAAGAAAACTATTGATAAATTTAAGAAATATTCTAAAAAAATAAGTCCAAGCTATTCTGAAACTTTGGATTTTATGATTGCTTTTTTTGAAGATAATGATCTATCTCCTTATGATACTTTAAACGAGAATATGACTTCTGTAACCAATAGGATAAATAAACGTATAGATGCTGTAATTGCAATATTCAGAAATGTTGAAAAAACACAACTCAAACCAACAAGGGAATTATTGGAATCTTTATTTGCCAATGAAAAAGAAAAGAAACCTTTATTGGTAGAGCGCAAATTCTTAAGGATGTCTGGTCAAAAAATAAAAAACAAAGAGTTAGACTTTTACAGAGAGAATTATGAGAAATCTAACAAGAAATATCAGGATTTAAAACATAGCTTTAACACACTTTTAAAACACACCTCTTTTGTAAACAATACTTTTGGGAGTAATTACTATCGTATTAATATAGACCAAGAGAAATTTGAAGAAATTACTTCTAAATTATCCTAGTATTTACTTAATCCATAGAATGGATCTAATAATAGAATAATCAATACTGATTATACACATTATAAAGACTACCGCGCTCACTTCTGGTGAGCTTGCTGCATTTTTAAAGCTGTGGATTCTCCTCCCTTTAAACCTCAACTAATTTAAAAAAAGTTATTATTACCCAGCCTCTGAATCCACAGCTTTAAAAACGTTTGACTGGTTTATCTGATTCCGTTTTTTTCTTTCAAACCGCTCTAAAAGATTATCGATGTCCTCACTGATCTTTGTGTCCAGTACCCTAGCATAGATTTGTGTGGTTGATAATTTGGTGTGCCCCAGTAATTTTGATA
>JBAQZZ010000232.1:0-1985 GCA_049791475.1 Flavobacteriaceae bacterium
TAGGATTAAAGAACCGTAATAAAAGTGTTAGGTTAATGTTATGCTTTTAAGTTTATTTTTTTAATGCATTACATTTAGTTAACATTAAAAGAATACTAAATGGATTCTTTAGAAGAATAAATATTTGCAGAAACAAAAAAGCAACTTTCGTTGATTGAAAGTTGCTTTCTTTTAAAAAGAATTTTATGTATAATTTTATTATTGTCCGACTAAAGATGAAAGACCGCTACGCTGTTAGAATCAAGAACAAAGACTTGACTCTAACTAATTGAAAAACAGTATAAAATTCATTATTGATTTTTTATACATCTTAATTTTTAAATTTATAAAATAAGTAAGGGGTCTTGGTTTCAAAACTCTCGAAAGGCAATAAAACCAATTCTTTAAACTAAAACAAAATATTTTAATCGGACAACAGTGATATAATTTTAATTAGTTACAATAGAAGATGTTTCTTTTTTATCAGCATTTGCTGAAAGTGTTAACATTAAGTCGTCCAAAGAAATTGTACTTGCTTTTAAATGTAATTTAACCGTTGTTGCTTGTTTAGAAATTACTTTGGCTTCATGGTTTTTGGTTTCGTAACCAATAAAACTTGATACCAATGTATAGGTGCCTTCTGCTAAATTTTCAAATTTGAAAACTCCATTTTCATCAGACATAACTTCGGCACCAGTTTCTTTAATTGAAACTTTTGCCATAATAAGAGGTTCATTGTTAGACTCAATATCTAACAAACTGCCGCTGATTGAGCCCGTATTTTGAGCAAATGTAAACCCAGATATAAAAAAAGCAATGGTAACTATAATTTGTTTCATTATTTAATACTTAATTACACTGCAAATAAAACACATTTGTATAATCAAGATGTTATGGAAAGATTAAACAACCATGATTAAAATGTTACCTTAATGTTAAGCAATTTTTTATTTAACTTTTAATAGGAAATAGTATCTTGCCAATACATAAATTAAGGAAAGATTCCTCAATGCTTTAACATTGAGGTTTCATTTTAAATTGTCATTCTCGCGAATGCGGGAATCTAAAAATAAAGAGTTCTGTTTTTTTATGATAGAATTATCTTTATAAAAATATTTTCAAGAACATTTTGTCTAATAAAACTCTTTATTTTTTACCATGAACTGGGAACAGCTACTATCTTTAAAACGCTCTGGCGATACCAATAAACGCATACGAAAAGAACAAGACGAAACCCGTTTGGGTTTTGAAGTAGATTACGATCGAATTATTTTCTCGTCAGAGTTTAGAAGCCTACAAGATAAAACCCAAGTCATTCCATTATCGAAAACCGATTTTGTGCATACACGCTTAACCCATAGTTTAGAAGTAAGCGTTGTTGGACGTTCTTTAGGAAGACGCGTAGGTCAAAAACTATTAGAAAAGCACCCACATTTGCAAAATGTTCATGGTTATCAAGCCAACGATTTCGGAGCCATAGTTGCAGCAGCAGCATTGGCGCATGATATTGGGAATCCTCCATTTGGGCACTCAGGCGAAAAAGCCATTGGTGAGTTTTTTAAAACAGGAAACGGTAAGGAATTTAAATCGCAATTAACAGAAAAAGAATATCAAGATTTATGTGATTTTGAAGGTAATGCCAACGGGTTCAAAATTTTAACCGAAAGTAGAGCAGGCAGAAACGGCGGATTAAGGTTAAGCTACGCCACACTTGGCGCGTTTACAAAATACCCAAAAGAGTCACTTCCTAAAAAGCCAACACCCCATATTGCCAATAAAAAATATGGTTTTTTTCAAAGTGAAAAAGACGACTTTATTGATGTTGCCAACGAACTCGGATTGTTAAAAAGAAGCAAAACCGATGTTAGTTTCTCACGTCATCCCTTAGCGTTTTTAGTTGAAGCTGCTGATGATATTTGCTACACCATCATCGATTTTGAAGATGGCATTAACTTAGGCTTAATTCAAGAGGAATTTGCATTGGAATATCTCTCAAAAATAATTAG
>JBAQZZ010000233.1:0-5209 GCA_049791475.1 Flavobacteriaceae bacterium
AACGGATTAGGATTAATGCTTTTAGGAGTTACGGGAGATCAAGTTTTACCTTCAAATATTTATAAGGATATAAAATCTAAAACTATAGCTCAAGTTCGTGGTACAGTACAAGCAGATATTTTAAAAGAAGATCAAGCACAAAATACCTGTATTTTTTCTACTGAGTTTGCGCTACGTCTAATGGGCGATGTTCAAGAATATTTTATAGATAATAATGTTCGAAACTTTTACTCGGTGTCTATTTCTGGTTATCATATTGCAGAAGCTGGCGCAAACCCAATTACACAAATAGCATTAACGCTTTCTAATGGTTTTACTTACGTCGAGTACTATTTAAGCAGAGGCATGGATATTAATAAATTTGGACCGAATTTGTCATTTTTCTTTTCAAATGGTATTGATCCTGAGTATGCTGTAATTGGTCGTGTGGCGCGTAAAATATGGTCAAAAGCCATGAAACTCAAATATGGTGCAGATGCTAGAGCTCAAATGCTTAAATATCATATTCAAACCTCTGGTAGAAGTTTGCACGCACAAGAAATTGATTTTAACGATATAAGAACCACATTACAGGCACTTTACGCTATTTACGATAATTGTAACTCTTTGCATACCAATGCTTATGATGAAGCGATTACAACACCAACTGAGGAATCTGTTCGTCGTGCCATGGCTATTCAGCTTATTATTAATAAAGAATTGGGTTTAGCCAAAAATGAAAACCCGATTCAAGGGTCATTTATTATTGAAGAATTGACTGATTTAGTAGAAGAAGCTGTATTGCTAGAGTTTGATAGAATAACAGAACGAGGCGGTGTTTTAGGAGCTATGGAAACGATGTATCAACGTTCTAAAATTCAAGAAGAGAGTTTGTATTATGAAACGCTGAAACATAACGGAGATTTCCCAATTATTGGTGTAAACACCTTTTTGAGTAGTAAAGGATCTCCAACTATTTTACCTGCGGAAGTTATTCGCGCCACTGAAGACGAAAAACAGTTTCAAATTAAAACTTTAGAAAACCTTTATAAAGCCAATGATACAAAAGAGTTACTAAAAGAACTTCAAAGTAAAGCGGTAAATAATGAAAACATTTTTGAAGCTTTAATGGATGTTTGTAAACGATGTTCTTTAGGGCAAATTACAAACGCTCTTTTTGAGGTAGGAGGGCAGTACAGACGGAATATGTAAGTTTATAAGCAACCGTTTTCTTTGTTTTGTATCTAAAAGATAAACTTCAATTTTTAGCTATGAACTCATCTTGACTTTTTCTATTTCCTAAAAAACGTCAAAAAATTCGCTCATATTTCAGCTATTTTTTTACTCCTAGCGATGCTATGGCTTTCAAAAACAGTTTCATCTGAACAAATTTTATCTCTCCCGATAATTATCGGGATTCGGTTAAAAATAAAAAGTCAAGATGAGATCTATGAAAAAATATTTACTACTAGTACTTTGCTCATTTTTATTATTATGTTCTAAAAATGATAATGAGGATATTTATACATATGAATTTTTTGATAATAGTCAATTATCAATTACCCAAATTGATGGATCTTCTATGAAGTATGGAACGATTTCTACTGGTGATGATTTAGTGTTTAAATATTCATTTATAGCCGATGATGAAGAAAAAATTGCTGATGATGAGTATGCAGAATTTATTCATTTTGAAGTAGATTCAAATTTAGATAGCTTTTTAATAGAAGGGTACAGCATTAGAAACTGCAAAAACCATTTTAACAAAATCTTGTTTTTGTTGTTTTCCTGATGATGAAGAAAGTAATGTAACTCCAGTTGGTTCTATTTCAGGAGAGAAAATAGCGAGTGATAAATTTTTCAGAGTCCTTAGTTCTTTTAAGAAGCATAATCAATTCAACAAAACTTCCCGAAACCGTAAAAAGGAGCATGCCTACATAGTGTTTAGATAACAAAAATGTTTTAGGTATTGGTGCTTTTAAAGCGCATTTTTGTCTATGGTTTCATCAAGGCGTATTTCTAAAAGACACCCATAAATTACTTGTAAACGCACAAGAAAATAAAACTAAAGCCTTGCGCCAAATGCGATTTGAAGCTATTAGCGATATCGATAAAACCATTGTTTTAGCTTACGTTAAAGAAGCTATTGAAAATCAAAAACTAGGAAAAGAAATAAAACCACAACGTACTAGTACTAAAAAGGAATTTACTACTCCAAAGGAACTGACACAATTAATAAAAACAAATCCATCCTTTAAAATAGGTTTTAATACATTATCGCCTTACAAACAAAAAGAATATTGCGAATACATAAGTTCTGCAAAACGTGAAGCTACAAAACAATCACGTTTAGAGAAAATAGCCCCTATGATTTTAAAGGGCGTTGGTTTAAATGATAAATATAAAAACGGCTAAGATTATAAATAAATTAGCAGATTTTTTAAATAAAAAAGCCTCGTGCAAAACGAGGCTTTTCCCTTTTCATAGCAGTTAAATCCCCAAATTATTTAGGCATAACTACTGAGTCAATTACATGTATTACACCATTACTTCCCATAACATCGGTGGCAATAATTTCACTATAATTATTGTTTTGGTCTTTCAACCATATTTTACCATCTTTTTGTAAAACGGTTATCGTTTGTCCGTTCAAGGCCTTCAATTCTACTTTACCTTTTCCTTTTTTTAATGCAGCAACAACATCTGAAGCCGCTAATTTTCCAGAAACTACATGGTAAGTTAAAATATTAGATAAAGCTTCTTTGTTCTTCGGTTCTAATAAAGAATTTAATGTTGCAGAATCAATTTTAGCAAAAGCATCATTGTTTGGAGCAAATACTGTAAATGGTCCATCACCTTGTAATGCACCTACTAAATCTGCTGCTGTTAAAGCTGCAACTAAGGTTGAGAAATCTTCATTTCCTACCGCAACATCTACAATTGTTTTTTGTGCTGTCGCAAATTGGCTTAGTGTTAAGGCTACTACTGTTGTAAAAATAAATACTAACTTTTTCATAATAATTTTTTATTTGGTTAAACTAATTGAACACTTTATTTTTCTTTTGAAGTGCTTTCATTTATATTTACACAGGTTTGTTTCCTATGGATGAGCTAATTCATTTTTTAGGAAATTTTTAACATTTATGCAAAACGAAAACACACTCATATTAAAAATTCAAAATAAAGACGAAGCCGCTTTATCAGAACTTTATGATAATTATTCGCCTGCATTATATGGTGTAATAATTAGAATGTGTAAAGATGAACAGCATGCTCAAAATTTATTGCAAGATACTTTTATGACGGTTTGGGATAAAGCGTATCAATACAATCCTGAAAAAGGGAAATTCTACACTTGGGCCTATCGTATCGCTAAAAATAAAACGTTAAATTTTTTACGCAAATCCAAAAACCTCATCCAAACTGAAGATTTAGGTGTACATACAAATAAAGAAGATAGTATTACTATTGAGCCAGATTATTTGCAACTTAATGGCTGTTTGAAACAATTAGAACTACACCACCAAAAAGCTATAGAACTTGTTTATTTTGAAGGCTTAACGCATCGAGAAGCGCATAAAGAAATGGATGTGCCGCTGGGAACATTTAAATCTTATATAAAACAAGCGTTAAAAAAATTACAGCTTAGTTATGACAAAACAGTTGTGTGGTTATTGATTTTTATTGAAATCATAAAATGATGAACAGAGCATACATATTAGAACACGGAATTTTAGAACAGTATTTGTTGGGCGAGCTCACTGCCGAGGAACAAGTACAGGTTGAGCGTGTTTTAAATATAGATGCCGATTTAAAAAATGAGTTTGATATTTTAGAGACTAATTTTGAAAAAATGGCTTTTGAAAACGCTATTAATCCACCAAATGAAGTTAAAGCGAATTTGATGCAAAATATAAAAGCATCGCAAACTAAAATAATACCGCTACAAAAAGCGAATCCTTTTAAAACCTATCTATATATAGCGTCAGGTATTGCTGCTTGTTTATTAATTGGAACAATTTGGCTATTTTTGCAATTAAACAGCGCTGACCAACAATTAGAAATTGCTGAAGAACAAAAAGCATTACTACTTGAAGACATACAGGGATTAACAAATAACCTAGAATATGCTACCAAATATTTTGAGATTGTAAATTCCACCGATACTCAACAATATATATTAATTGGAAATGATTTAGCACCAAATGCAAAAGTGGTTAGTTATGTAAACCATAAAAGTAAATCGGTAATTATAAATACTAAAGAATTACCAAAATTAGATGCAGAACACGATTACCAAATGTGGGCAGATGTTAATGGCGTAATGATTGATATGGGTGTTATTAATAAAGAAGCTGATTTATTAGCTATGAATTATATTAATAACGCTGAATCTTTAAATATTACTATTGAACCCGCTGGTGGAAATGACCACCCAACAGTATCGAGATTGGTGACTAATGTTTATTTGTAATAAAGTTTTTTTTCAAATCTTATAGATAAACTCATTTAAACTTTTTTAATTGGCTAAAAAACTGCCCTTTTGCACCCATTTTTTGTCTTTTTTCATTCCGTAGCGATGCTATGCAACTCAAAAAAGCCTTCAAACTGGTCACTAAACGATTAATTTTCGCTTCAATCTAAAAAGTTTAAATGAGTTCGATGAAAACTGTAGTAAAAACCAAAATTAATTTTAGTTTTTTAACAAATCCTCCAAAGCAGGCTCTAAATGATGATATTTAAAATAAAACCCTTTATCTTCAATTTTTTTAGAACTCACTCGTTGGCTATCAAATAAAATAGTGTGCATCTCTCCTAAAACTAACTTCATAAAGAATTTAGGAATATTTGGTAAAAACAAAGGCTTCTTTAAAACAGTTGCAATAGTTTTTGTCAGTTCTTGGTTACTAACCGGGTTGGGCGCAACACCATTGTAAACACCACTTAAATTTTTCTGTAAAAAATATAAAAATAGATTTGCCAAATCATGAATATGCACCCAAGATTGCCATTGTTTACCAGTTCCAAAAGCAGCTCCAACTCCAAATTTTATAGGTTTAACCATTTCTTGTAAAGCACCACCATTTTCGGCTAATACTAAGCCGATTCTAACTTTTGAAACGTTAATATCTAATTCAGAAAACTCATCAACTGCTTTTTCCCAAGCTTTTACAACTTCACCTAAAAAAGAGTCACTAGTTTCATTAAAAGACTGATCGTAATAATTAAT
>JBAQZZ010000234.1:0-4250 GCA_049791475.1 Flavobacteriaceae bacterium
GAGCAGCCATTGCAGCAAAGTTTTTAAAAGCACGTTTTGGTGATTGGATGAACCATAAAGTATATGGGTTTATTTCTGATGGAGGTATTCAAGAAGAAATCTCTCAAGGCGCAGGTAGAATTGCTGGTCATTTAGGATTAAGCAACTTTATTATGTTCTTTGATTCAAATGATATTCAATTATCAACGTCTACCGATGAAGTAACAAGCGAAGATACTGCTGCTAAATATGAAGCATGGGGATGGAAAGTTGTAACTATTGATGGTCATAATCACGAAGAAATAAGAAAAGCATTAACCGAAGCTAATAACGAAACTGAAAGACCGACCTTAATAATAGGTAAAACCATTATGGGTAAAGGTGCAGTTGCTGCGGATGGAAGTCCATTTGAAGGGTATTGCGAATTGCACGGACAACCAATTGGAGCAACTGGAGCAGATTACCAAAAAACCTTATTGAATTTAGGTGCAAATCCAGACAGTCCGTTCGATATTTTTGATGATGTTAGTGGTTTCTATAAAAATTTATTAGAACAAAAAACGGCAAAAGCAGCAGAAAAGAAAGCTGAAATTTCTACTTGGAGAAAAAATAATGAAACACTTGCAAATAAATTAGATTTCTTTCTATCAGGCGAATTGCCAGAATTGGATTTTTCGTCCATAGATCATAAAGCAGGATTAGCGACAAGAGTAGCATCTTCAAATGTGCTTGGGTATTTAGCTGAAAATGTAGAGAACATGATTGTGTCTTCTGCAGATTTATCTAATAGTGATAAAACGGATGGATTCTTGAAAAAATCTTCAGCATTACAAAAAGGCGATTTTAGTGGATCCTTTTTACAAGCTGGGGTTGCCGAATTAACCATGGCATGTATTGCTAATGGTATAGCACTTCACGGTGGTATTATTCCAGTAGTTGCTACTTTCTTTGTATTTTCAGATTATATGAAACCTGCCATTCGTTTAAGTGGTATTCAAGAATTAGGTGTAAAATATGTTTGGACACACGATGCTTTTAGAGTAGGTGAAGATGGACCAACACACCAACCCGTAGAGCAAGAAGCTCAAATACGTTTATTAGAAAAGCTTAAAAATCACAGTGGTAAAAATAGTTTTTTAGCGTTAAGACCAGCAGATTCTGCCGAAACTAGTGTGGCTTGGAAAATGGCTTTAGAAAATAATAATACGCCAACAGGTTTAATTTTATCAAGACAAGGTATAAAAGATATTGCTGCTCAAGGCAATTCAAGATATAGTGAAGCTTTAGGCGCAGAAAAAGGTGGTTATTTAGTAAAAACTGTTGAAAATCCAGATGTAGTTTTAATAGCGAATGGATCAGAAGTTGCAACTTTGGTAGCAGCTGCAGAAATTTTAGAAGCAGAAAATAACTTAAAAGTAAGTATCGCTTCAATAATCTCAGAAGGGCTTTTCAAAAATCAATCTAAAGATTATCAAAATAGCATCATTCCAAAAAACAAACCATTATTTGGTTTAACGGCAGGTTTACCAGTAAATTTAGAAGGCTTAGTTGGAGATAAAGGAAAAGTTTTCGGATTAGAACACTTTGGCTATTCCGCACCAGCAAAAGTTCTTGATGATAAGTTTGGATTTACAGGCGAAAAAGTAAGTAAACAAGTGTTAGAGTATTTAAAAACAGTATAAAATAATAGATATGAAATTTTTTATTGATACAGCAAACTTAAATGATATAGCCGAAGCACAAGCTTTAGGCGTTTTAGATGGTGTTACAACAAACCCATCTTTAATGGCAAAAGAAGGCATTACGGGAGAAGCCAATATATTAGCGCATTACAAAAAAATATGTGATATTGTTGAAGGTGATGTAAGTGCCGAAGTCATTTCAATAGATTTTGATGGCATGGTTAAAGAAGGTGAAGCTTTAGCAGCTTTACACCCTCAAATTGTAGTGAAATTACCTATGATTGCCAACGGTGTAAAAGCCTGTAAATATTTTTCAGATAAAGGTGTTAGAACGAATGTAACGTTAGTTTTTTCTGCAGGTCAAGCTCTTTTAGCAGCAAAAGCGGGAGCCACTTATGTATCACCTTTTTTAGGACGTTTAGATGATATTTCTACAGATGGATTAAATTTGATAGCAGAAATTAGATTAATTTATGATAACTATGGTTTTGAAACACAAATTTTAGCAGCATCTATACGTCATACCATGCATGTTATAGATTGCGCAAAACTAGGAAGCGATGTGATGACAGGACCACTATCTTCAATTACCGGTTTACTAAAACATCCTTTAACAGATATTGGTTTAGCTAAATTTTTAGAAGATTATAAGAAAGGGAATATGTAACCTTATTTACAAATTAAAACATAGATAATTCAAAAAGCTTCCCATTAGGGGAGCTTTTTGTTTTTATATAGATTTTTTGTAACAATTGTTGTGTTAGAAAGTCTTATTTGTAACGACTAATCCAATAATTTGTAACTTTGTTTTATCAAGAACCTAATATCATGAAAACCTTCGATCAATCAGAATCTCCAATGTTGTTGAAAATTAGTTTTAATAAACTAATTGAGCAGTATGAAGATTTGGTGAATAATGAGGATGAATTTATTGCTACAAAAGCGAAGCGCATATTAGAGTTTCAAAAATATTACCCTGAATTACGAGAAGGGTTTACAGATTTTTCATTATTGGAAAAATATGAGAAAGAAATAGGTGTCATTCTTCAAGATACTTTTAGTCCTATTTTAACCAAAAATGAGATTAAAACGGCATCAGTTCCTTTTCAAAATCTTATTTTCAATTCTTCTGAGCGTTTTAAAAATATTATTAAAACTGCTGGTAATGATTTTGAATTAGAAATTAAAAACATGCCAGAAAATGATACTTATATCATTGCATGTACCATTATTTTAAATTTTTGTTACGGCTACAATATAAATTTTAAAAGACCATTTTATTATGAGATTCCTGACGCAAATGGCGTTCTTCATTATTATAAAATTTTATACAATGCCGATTTTTGTGAAATTATTCCAACAGAAACAGCTAAAAAAATCACGCAAGAAGATTATAATGAGTTATTAGATAATTACGAAAATATAGAACTTTGGAAAGAAAAATTTCCTCCAAACAGTTACATATTTAAAGGGTTTGTAATTTCAAATATTTTTGATGTTACTGATGATCAATCTATATCAAACATAAAATCATCACTTATAGCAGAAGATAAGCGTAAAGACAAAAGTTTTATGGAAGGATTCCACGAAATTTTCAGATCCCTTTTAGGTATTAACGATATTAAAGTTGGTTTTTCAATTTATAATAAAGAAGAAGATGTTTTTGAATGTGTTTACGGCGTTGGTATGAATAGTTACCTTTTAGGAAATCTAGAAAAAGAAAATTGTTCAGAGGCATTATGCAGTTGGTCGTATAATAGGTTATTAAAAGAGAATAAATACTTTTCGGTTTCAGATGTAGATACCATGTTTGAAAAAGCCAAAGGAAGAGCACCGCATATTACAAGTTTACATAAACAAGGAATAAAAAGTGCGATTTTTGCACCTATAGCTAATGAAGAAGGTTTGATGGGAATTCTTGAAATTGTATCCAACAAATCTCAGGTTCTTAATAGTATTAATGCCAATAAGTTGGTTGATGTGATGCCATTTATTGTATCTGCTGTTGAACGTTCTAAAAATGAAGAAGAAAATTTAATAGAAGCCATTATTCAAAAAGAGTGTACTTCAATTCACCCAAGCGTAAGATGGAGATTTCAAAAAGAAGCTAAAAATTTCATCAAATCTGAAATGAATGGAGAGCAAGCTGTTTTTAGTAAAATAGCTTTTGAAAATATTTATCCACTTTATGGGCAAATAGATATTAAAGGCTCTTCTGAGGCAAGAAATGAGGCAACAAAACAAGATTTAACACTTCAATTACAAGCAGTAAAAGGTATTTTTAAAAGTGCTTCACAAATTGAACCATTACCAATTTATGAACAGTTTATATATCAAATTAATAATTATTTAGAAGGTTTAAATACGCATTTTCAAGTAGATAGCGAGCAACAAATTTCTGAATTTTTTAAACAAGATATCGAATCTGTATTGAAGCATCTTTATACATTAGATGCTTTAAAAGAAGAGGTTGATAATTATTTTAATAGTATTGATGACAAGGTAAATGTGCTATATAATCATAGAAAAGAGTATGATGATACTATAGCTACTATTAATAAAGAAATGGCATCGCTTTTAGATAAAAAA
>JBAQZZ010000235.1:0-5777 GCA_049791475.1 Flavobacteriaceae bacterium
AAAGGGTTTGTTTCACCAGGTAAAACCATATCAGTCATAATGGTTTTAGATTGTTCAGGGGTTTTCGCTTGCATACAAATAGTTTTTTTGATGCGGCAAAGGTAAAACGATTTTAGGGTTTAGTGTATATTTAATTAAGTGAAAAAGTGAACTAAACTTAGTGGATTTTAGTTGTTTTACGGTTTTTCCACAGCAATAGTTTGCAAAAAGTAAGAAATACACTAAATAACCAGAAAAAAAAGTTGCACAAATTGTTTTTTTTTTCATATTTGAATGTTCAATCGAATATTTTTAATCTCCCTAATTAAGAATTCATGGTATAAACAATAGTTTGCCTACTTATAAATGAAACAAATATTTCCTAAAGAGATTATTGATAGTACTGTGGAAGTACATCAATTTAAGCACACTACAAAAAGCAAAATAATATATAGTATCATATTATTATCAATTCTTATCATCCTTGTTTTACTACCATTTATTAAAGTAGATATTTATACCTCTGCTAGAGGCATCATAAAACCAGATAAAGAACGCCTATCAATAACGTCTTTAAATTCTGGGAAAGTTTTAAAAAAAAATATTAAAAATAATGCTTTAGTACATAAAGGCGATACATTATTAGTTTTAGACAATACCATTATAAATGAAAAGTTAAAACTATCATCGCAACAAATAGCCGATATACGGTTTTTTATTGAAGATTTGACTTATTTAGTAAATACAAAACATGCTCAGATATCTAAAATACAATCTCCAAAATATAAAAAAGACTATTTATTGTATCAACAAAAGATGCATGAGTTACAAACGCGATTTAAAAAATTAAAACAAGATTTTGAGAGAAGTATTTTACTATATAAAAAAGGTGTGATTGCCAAAGTGGAATTTGAAAACACAAAATTTGAATACAATTTAGCAATTAGTAGCATAAACCAATTAAAACAGCAGCAGTTAAATACATGGCAAGCTAGCCTTACCGAATATGAAAATAGCTTATTAGAGTTAGAAAGTGCTAACTATCAATTGCAAGATAATAAATCGCAATTTATTATTACTGCACCCATAAAAGGTACTTTAATTAGTTTAAAAAGTATTGAGATCGGCAGTTTTTTAAGTTCTGGACAACCTTTTGGGGAGATTTCTCCAGACACTAATTTATTGGTAGAATGTTATATAAGTCCTCAAGATATTGGGTTGTTAAAATTAAATAATGCCGCTAATTTTCAAATAGATGCTTTTAATTATAACCAATGGGGATTAGCAAGTGGTAAAATTATTGATATTGGAAAAGATATTGAATTTATTGATAACACATCGGTATTTAAAATACAATGCCATATAAACCAAACGCAATTAATATTAAAAAACGGTTTTATTGGAAAACTTAAAAAAGGCATGACCCTTAATGCACAATTTAAATTGACAGAACGTACCCTTTTTGATTTGTTATATGATAAAGTTGACGATTGGGTAAACCCAAGTCAAAAAAGAACAGCAAGTGTTAATTAAAATAAATTGTCACACTAAGCGCAGTCGAAGTGTATACCATGTACTAATAAAATATAAAGTTTAATTATAAATCAAATTATCTCCTTAGGAGAGCTATCTGAAATACAGAGAGGATATGAAAACCTTAAAAAATCTAGAACGCCTACAACAAATACACCAACGTATCGCGCAAGAAAACACAGGAACCCCAAAAGAGTTAGCAAATTTTATGAACATCAGTGAACGCTCGATTTACAAACTTATAGAACAATTAAAAGACTTAACAGCACCTATTTGTTACAACCGTATGAGTAATACCTATTATTATAATGGCGATTTTGAACTAAAAATAAATATTTCGGTAACTGCTTTAAGTAATAATGAAATAATAGAATTATTTGGTGGAAGTTATTTTTTAAATAAAAATACTTTACTGCAAGGTTTATGCAGTGAACACAATTACATTAGTAATATCAAAACAAAATACTGGACGCAGTAAGGTTATACGTAGCCGTTTTTAGTTTTGAAAAAACAAATGTTTAACAATTAAAATTTTATTTTTATGAAAAATTTAGAAAATTTTGGTGTTCAGGAGTTGGATGCTAAGGAGGTTATAGTCATCGAAGGTGGAATCAGAGGAGGAGGAAGTCCATGGGGATATGTTTTCGCTGGTTTATTGTGGATAGCATCAGAATGGGATGATATTTCTGCTGGCTTTTCAGACGGGGTAAGCGGAAAAGAATATAATTACAATTAAATGACTGAAGGAAAATATAGATTTAGTAGGAATGATTGTTTTTTATTTTTATTCATAATATTTCTATTTCTAATTTTGTCAAATTTTGACAAAATCGCGATTTTTTTAACATAAATCTTAAACAATTAAATAATGTATTTAGAAGAATTAAATAAGCACGAATTAACAGAAGTTAATGGAGGACTAGATGAACCAGCCTACGGTTTAGGCTATTACATAGGTAAAGGGCTGCATGAGATGAACCTAGCGCTAGGAGACTTGTTTTTTGGAAGCGGATGGGGTTTTTATGTAAAAAAGTAATAATATTTTTATATTTAATGATTGATAGAGGGCTGATAAGCCCTCTATCTCTTTAGTTACAAAAAAATGAAATATTATTTTTTAAATTTCTGCTTTCTATTTTCAGTTTTACTTTTTATCGATTTTGGGTTAAGTCCGATTTGGGATTTTTTAAATAATGTACTAGAAATTACACCAATTAATTATTTTGGAAATGAAAAAAGCATATCCTTTTTAATTTCAATCATTATTATTGCTCCTTTAGTAGAAACATCTATTTTTCAGCTTTTAATAAAATACTTATTAGATTTAACCTTTTTGAAGTTCACTAAAAATAAAACAATATATTATTCTTCTGTTTCTGGTATTCTTTTTGGTTTAACGCATATTTACTCATTAGTTCATATTTTAAAAGCTTGTTTTGGTGGTTTCTTTTTTATGTTTTTCTTTTTAAAAGTGTTAAATAACAAGGATAGAACAAATACTTTTCTTTTTGTAACAATTACACATGCTATTTGGAATTTGTTTGTTTGGTTTTACAGAAATATTTAGATATAATAATTCACTTATTTTTTACTGCAAACTTTTTGCAGTAAACTCTTCTAATATTGTCATAGAAATTAAATTATGGCAAAAGTCACAATAAAACAACACGATATAACAGACTGTGGAGCAGCTTGTTTAGCATCTATAGCGGCACATTACAATTTACAAATACCCATTGCGCGTATACGTCAATACGCAGGCACCGATAAAAAAGGCACTAATGTTTTAGGTGTTATTGAAGCTGCACAAAAATTGGGTTTTGAAGCGAAAGGCGTACGTGGAGATTTTGAAAGTTTGTTTAAAATACCAAAACCTGCCATTGCCCACATTATAGTTAAAGAACGTTTGCATCATTATGTGGTTATTTATGAGGTTACTAAAACCCATATAACCATTATGGATCCTGGGAACGGAAAACTACATAAAAAAACCCATGAGGAATTTACCAAAGAGTGGACAGGCGTTTTAGTATTATTAACGCCCCAAGAGGATTTTGTTGCTGGAAACGAAAAAGTATCTATTTATAAACGTTTTTGGTTTTTATTAAAGCCGCACAAGTTTGTTTTAATACAAGCATTAATTGGTGCTGTTGTTTATACATTATTAGGGTTTTCAATGTCTATTTACATACAAAAATTAACCGATTTTGTTTTAGTTGGTGGTAATACTCGATTATTAAATCTATTAAGTATTATAATGGTTTGTCTTTTAGTTTTACAAATCGTAATTGGGATTTTTAAAGATGTTTTTTTAATAAAATCGGGTCAACAAATTGATGCACGACTTATATTAGGGTACTACAAACATTTACTTAAACTACCACAACAGTTTTTTGATACCATGCGAGTGGGTGAAATTATCTCTCGTATTAATGATGCTGTTAAAATACGCACCTTTATTAATGGAGTTTCACTAAGCTTAACGGTTAATTTCTTGATTCTAATCTTTTCGTTTTTCTTAATGTTTTTCTATTATTGGAAACTAGCCTTAATTATGTTATTAGTTATTCCATTATATACACTCATCTATTTTATTACTAATAGGCTCAACAAAAAAACAGAGCGTACCATTATGGAACGTAGTGCCGATTTAGAAAGTCAGTTGGTAGAATCATTAAACTCTGTGGGGACTATAAAGCGTTTTGGTTTAGAAAGCTTTGCTAACATTAAAACAGAAACACGATTTATAAGTTTGCTAAATATAGGTTATAAATCGGCTTTAAATTCTATATTTTCTGGAACGAGTTCAACCTTTATTGCACAACTGTTTACTATTATACTGTTGTGGAGCGGTTCTTATTTTGTTATAGAAAGAGAAATAACAGCAGGAGAACTCTTGTCTTTTTATGCTATTGTCGGCTATTTCACAGGGCCAGTGGCTAGTTTAATTGGTGCTAATAAACAAATACAAAATGCCTTAATTGCCGCAGACAGATTATTCGAAATTATGGATTTAGAACGTGAAGAATCCGAAAACAAAATCATACTTAAAAAAGAAAAGATAGGTGATATTAATTTTAAACATGTAAAGTTTAGATATGGCACACGAGTAGAAGTTTTTAAAGATTTTAATCTCACAATTCCTAAAGGAAAAATTACGGCTATTGTTGGAGAAAGTGGTTCGGGTAAATCTACATTAATGTCATTATTGCAAAATATTTATCCCATACAAAAAGGGCAAATTAGCATAGGGGATTTAGACTTGAATTATATTGATACTGAAAGTCTTCGAGAAATAGTAAGCGTAGTACCCCAAAAAATAGATTTATTTGCTGGAAATGTTATTGAAAATATTGCAGTTGGAGAATTTGTTCCAAACATGGAAAAAATAATAGGCATCTGCAAGTCTATAGGTATTTTAGAGTTTATAGAAACCTTACCAAATGGATTTGGAACGTATTTAGGAGAAAATGGAGCTTCGCTTTCTGGCGGACAAAAACAACGTATTGCTATAGCAAGAGCGTTATATAAAGAACCTGAAATATTGGTTTTAGACGAAGCAACCTCTTCATTAGATAGTAAATCTGAAAATTATATTCAAAGAACAATAAGCAATTTACGAGAAAAAGAAAAAACAATTATAGTTATTGCACATCGATTAAGTACCGTTATAAATGCAGATTTAATTGTTGTATTAGATAAAGGTAAAGTACTTGAAAAAGGAACACATCAAGACTTATATGCTAAAAAAGAACAGTATTATAGTCTTTGGCAGCAACAAATGCCAGTTTTAAGTTAAACTAATCTAGTTTTTTAACCAATATCCAAGCGTCTTTGTTGTGTGTTAATCGAATCTCACAAATAGCTTTTAAGGCATCTTTACTAGTTTCGTAACTGCCATAAATAACTTGATGTAAACCATAATTTATTAACACCAATTTTTCTGGCATTAAAACGATCAGCTTTAAGTTGCTTTATTCTTTTATCAGAGTTTTCTTCAATTCTAAAAACGCCAGCACGATTAAAAGCCACATGATTTACTGAGGCTGTTACCACAATCCGTCTTGAATGTCGCCGTGCAGCAATACTTGCCGCACGATCCATACGTGCTAAAAGTTCGCCTCCAAATAAATTATTCAAAGGGTTTGTTTCACCAGGTAAAACCATATCAGTCATAATGGTTTTAGATTGTTCAGGGGTTTTCGCTTGCATACAAATAGTTTTTTTGATGCGGCAAAGGTAAAACGATTTTAGGGTTTAGTGTA
>JBAQZZ010000236.1:0-7512 GCA_049791475.1 Flavobacteriaceae bacterium
AAATTCAAAAGAGGAAAACAAAAAAGCTGTTCAAAATAAAGAAAACGACGTTTTAATTGATAAAAATAAAGCTGAAACCATTTTAAACAATCTTTCAAAAAACAATTCAGCTATAGCTCAAAATGAAGCTTCAAAAGCCAAAGAAAAAACAGAATCTTTAGCTAAAAACACGCTAACTATAGAAGATGCTATAGATAAAACCAAAGATATTACTGAAAAAGAGAAACTAAACAGGTGGAGTATCGCCCCAAATGCTGCACCTGTTTATTTTAATACTTTAGGTGAAGGCTCTTCTATAGATCCGCAGTTTAATAGTAACTCAAAAACAGGCGATGTTAATATGAGTTATGGTATTTCTGCGAGTTATGCGGTAAATAAAAAATTAAGTATTCGCTCTGGTATTAACCGCGTTAATTTGGGTTATAATACTAATAATGTGGTTGTATTTCAATCCGTTGGTGTAAGTAGTTCTAGTGTTTTAAGAAATGTTGATGTTAGTACAAATAATAACTCGGCAGCAGATGCATTAACAAATGGAAATGGAGAAACTATTTCTATTATTAGTGGCGCTGGTTTTAACTCAAATAGTGGTCCAGAATCTTTCGCTTCTAATACGTCTATCAATCAATCTTTAGGATACATCGAAGTGCCTCTAGAAATTCAATACACCCTTTTAGATAAAAAATTGGGGGTTAATGTTATTGGTGGGTTTAGTTCATTCTTTTTAAGCGATAACAAAATATTTTCGGAAGCTGAAGGCAGTGCAAGAACCTTTTTAGGTGAGGCCACCAATATAAATAACGTAAGTTACAGTGCTAATTTTGGTTTGGGTTTAAACTATCAAGTATCTAAAAAAATAGACTTGAATTTAGAACCTATGTTTAAATATCAAATAAATACGTTTAATAATACATCTGGCGATTTTAAACCTTTCTTTATAGGGGTTTATACAGGATTCGCCATTAAATTTTAGGTTTTTGGTTAGATCTGGATATTAATTTTCATTAAGCTCGGAAATTAATATCGAAAAAAGAACTGCTCTCCCCCGAGAGCAGTTTTTTATTTATTAAATACTTGTAATTGATTTAAAATAATAGCTCTTGCCGTAGTATTTAAAATCCGTGTATCATCAACAGTCAACCCTTTAGTCGATAGAAATTCATGGATTTTAACTCGCATTTTACCAGGGCTTCCACTAAAAAAGGTATAAGAAAATCGTCTTTTATTATCAGCAAATGTAATTGGCACAATGGGTATTTGGTGGTTTATCGCCAGCCTAAAAGCACCATCTTTAAATTCATCTAACATAATATGCTCTTCTGGCACACCACCTTCAGGAAAAATACAAATACTAACGCCTGTTTTTAATCTTCTTTGTGCTCTCAAAAAAACAGCTTGCCTACTTTTAGCAGAACTTCTGTCTACTAAAATACACGTACGCTTATAAAAAAATCCGAAAAGGGGAATTTTAGCTAACTCCTGTTTCCCTACAAAAACAAAGGGATTTTTAACCGATACTAGCATCAGCATAATATCTGCCATTGATGTATGGTTGGCAATAAACATGTAACTTTTATCTTTTTCTGGTGTTTGCTCGCGTTTAATTCTATAATTAAAACCCATCCCAATTAAAATAATCTTTGCCCAAACCCGCGCAATTTTAAAAAAGAACGGATACCATGATTCTTTTGAAATTGAAATTAAAAGCATAGGAAACAGGATAAGTATTGGTAATGCCACAAGTATGTAGAACCAAATGCGGTAAAGTATCCAAAATATACGTTTTACAATTTTCATGTGATTCAAAAATACTATTATAATTTGATTATCTTTAAAACAATAATAACTTTAAAATTATAGAATTATGAGTTTACTTTATTCATTATTAATTGGTGCAATTGCTGGTTGGTTAGCTGGAAAGCTAATGAAAGGGGGCGGTTTCGGATTACTATTAAACATTGTTATTGGTATTATTGGTGGTATTGTTGGTAATTGGCTATTTGCCACACTCGGCATATCGCTTCTAAGTGGTGTAATAGGTGATATTTTAACAGGTGCAATTGGTGCTTCAGTGATATTATTTGTTGCAAGTCTATTCAAAAAATAATTTATTTTCACTTTTTATAAAAAGTGGCATTAGCCACTTTTTTTTATTGCATAACTTATCTTTAAATTTGCGCTTTATACAAAATTTATGGCACGCATACTTACAGGCATACAAAGTACAGGGACACCACATTTAGGAAATCTTTTAGGAGCTATTATTCCTGCAATAGATATGGCTAATAATCCAGAAAACGATTCTTATCTATTTATTGCAAATTTACATACACTCACTCAAATTAAAGACGCGGATACCTTGCGTGCTAACACATACTCCACTGCAGCAACTTGGTTAGCATTTGGGTTAGATATTGAAAAAACGGTGTTTTACAGACAAAGTGATATTCCTCAAGTTACAGAACTATCTTGGTATCTAAGTTGTTTTTTTCCATATCAACGTTTAACATTAGCGCATAGTTTTAAAGACAAAGCAGATCGATTAGAAGATGTAAACTCTGGTTTATTTAGCTACCCAATGCTTATGGCTGCTGACATTTTATTATATGATGCAGAAATTATTCCTGTCGGAAAAGACCAACTACAACACATTGAAATGACTCGTGATGTAGCCTCTCGTTTTCATGCAAAAATGGGAGAAACCTTTGTGCTTCCCGAAGGGAAAATACAAGAAAACACCATGCTTATCCCAGGTACTGATGGTGAAAAAATGAGTAAAAGTAGAAACAACCTCATTAATATTTTTTTAGATGATAAAAAACTACGCAAGCAAATCATGTCTATCGAAACCGATAGTACACCACTTGAAGAACCTAAAAACTGGAAAACTTGTAACTGTTTTGCTATTTATAATTTATTAGCTAACGATACAGAAATAACAACCATGAAAGCTAATTATGAAAATGGCGGTTATGGTTATGGTCATGCAAAACAGGCCTTATTTGAATTAATAATTGAAAAATATGCAACACAACGTGAGCGTTATAATTATTTTATAAATAACCTTGACGAAATTGACGCTGCTTTAGCCATTGGTGCTAAAAAAGCGACTTTAATCGCTGATGGTGTTTTAAAAAGAGTTCGAAATAAAGTAGGGTATTAAATGACGCTGTAAGCAAACATTATGAGATATTTGTTTTTATTATTTGCCACAACATTATCATACTATTGTTATGCTCAGGAAGAAGTGGTTTTCAAAACAAATAAACAGTTTTATTTAAAAGGAAATTCAGCTTTAATAGGCAATAATATTGTTAGTGCTTACAGTAAAAAGTCTTTCAACGATGGGACTAAATTGAATGATTTACTGAAGCAAAGGTATGTTGATATTGATGATGATAACACAACGTTTAGCTCAAGTCAGGCCACATTAAAAATTCCAGAAAATTCAAAAATTAAATATGCTGCATTATATTGGAGTGCCATTTATCCATATAATTTCGGGAAAACAACAATAGTCAAGCTAAAAACTAAAAGAAAACAAATTACTTATGTAGGTGATGATAAGCGTGATTTAAGTTTTAATACCGTGTTATTTAAAACCCCAAACAGTAATTATAAACCTATTCAGGGCAACATTATTTTTAATGGATCAAACTCAGAAAAGTTTGGAGATACAAAGCCTTACGGTTGTTACGCCGATGTAACATCGATACTTCAAAACACAAAAACACCTAGCGGAAATTATACACTTGCTAATGTAAAAGCAGCGCAAGGTTTAGTGCCTGGTGGTTGTGCTGGTGGCTGGCTATTATACGTTATATATGAGAACGAAAATGAAAGTGCTAAATATTTTACCACTTACAATGGTTTTTTAGATGTTTTTAAAGAACCTGTAGATATCCATTTTAAAAACTTTAAATCACCCGAAGAAGGCGGTATAAAAACGGCACTCCTTCTTGGCGCATTAGAAGGTGATCAAAAATTTAAAACAGATAATTGTGCTATTTTAAACCCTAATAACGACGAGTATGTGCCGCTTTTTAACAAAGTAAGACCTCGAAACAACTTCTTTAATAGTACAATATCTAATGATGAAGTTTTTTTTCTTGATAGGATACCCGCTAGCAGAAATACATTAGGTTTTGATTTGCTAAAAATGGAAATTCCTAACCCTAATAACACTATTATTCCTTATAATTCTAGGGATGCGACAATTCAATTTAATAGTAAAGCAGATCGTTTTTACTTATTTTTTGTTGCTTTTGAAACCGAAATAAGCCCCATTTTTCTTGAAGGAAAAGAAAATAAAGCATCTATTTTAGTATTAAATAAAGAAGAGGAGTTAAAAGAGGAGGAGGAACTTGAAAAAATAAAAAATCTTGTATCTATTAGCATCCCGTCTATGCCTCAAGGCTATTATTTAGTTACTAATGTGTTTTCAGTAAAAGAAAATGCTACAAAATGGATGTCTTTTTTAACAGAGAAAGGACACAATCCAAAGTCATACATAAATCCAGAGAATCGTTGGAAATATATTTATTTAAATATCGATATGGATCCCTACGTTATTTATCAAAAACGAAAAGAACTCTCAAAAATTGATTATTTTGAAGATATCTGGATTCTAAAAATTAACTTTTAAAACACTAAACAGCTTCAAACAGTTTTCCTGGTAAAGGCCTAATAACCCCTTTTAATTCCATAGTTAATAAAATACCCGCTACTTTGAAAATAGGAAGATTACAATTAATGGCAATAACATCTAATTGCTGTTTTTGGTTGTCTTTTAGGTACGTGTAAATCGTTTTTTCTGTGGCATCCAACTCAACAAATAACTGCTTTTGAATTACTGGTTGTTTATCATCTTCCAACTGCCAATTTAAAATATAAGGCACATCTAAAGGTGTAGATAGCATATGTGCTTTTTGGTGTTTAATTAAATCATTACAACCTACACTTTGGGTGTCGGTTGTGCGTCCAGGAACCGCAAAAACATCTCTATTATAAGAGTTTGCAATATCGGCAGTAACTAAGCTTCCTCCTTTCTTTGCAGATTCAATAACTATAGTAGCTTCACTTAAGCCAGCAATAATTCTATTGCGTTTTAAAAAATTGTTTCTATCTAATTTGTCGGTACTCCAAAAATCGGTAAAAAAACCTCCGTTTTTCTCCATATCAGCCATATACTTTTTATGTACTTGAGGGTAAATGGTATTTAGGCCATGTGCTAAACATCCAATGGTTTGCAAATTATTTTTAATAGCTAATTTATGTGCCGTTATATCTGTTCCGTAAGCCATCCCAGAAACGATTATAGGATTATACGGCGCAAGTACTTCAATTAACGATTCGCAAAACGCAGTACCATGGCTTGTTATTTTTCTTGTGCCAACAATACTAATAATGTGTTTATTATTTAAATCTATTTTGCCCGATTGAAATAACAAAATTGGCCCGTCAATACAATGTTTTAGTTTATCAGGATAGGTTTTATCTCTAAAATACGACACTTTTATAGTGTTGCTTTTTATAAAATCAATCTCTTTTTCAGCCTCTTTTAAGTAGTTTTTTTTAAATAATGCACTTAAAAGAACAGAGCCAATACCATCTATTTTGAGCAAATTTTGTTTTTTTTCTTTTAAAACAGCCTCAGCAGAACCACAATGAGAAATAAGTTTTTTAGCAGTAATATCACCAATATTGGGCACATGTTGTAGTGCTAAAGTATAAAGTAAATCATTTTCGGTCATGCTATCCCTTTGGTTTTGAAGCTACAATAAAAGCATTTTTACTCAATAATTGAGCTTTAAAATTCTGGCATTTCCAACTAAAGCTAATGAATTGTTTTGTACCTTTAAATTATGAACATACGATCTGGTTTGCCCTTGTTAACAAATACTTGTTCTTAAATTTTAATATATAGCATATTTTTTTAACTTTGTTTCCGTGCAATTAGAAACCTACATAAGCGACCTACTATATAGATATGAGTGTGTTACTGTTCCTGAATTTGGAGCATTTTTAACACAACCTGTCTCTGCGACTATTCATGACACTACAAATGCATTTTATCCGCCCAAAAAGATTTTATCTTTTAACGAGCAAATTCAAAAAAATGATGGTTTGTTGGCTCATTATATTGCTGATGTAGAAAAAATTCCTTTTGAAAGTGCAAATAAAAAAATTGCGCAACGCGTTGCCATTTTAAAATCGATTTTAACTGAAGGTGAAACCCTTACTTTTAAAAATATAGGTGAAATTACTTATAATACAGAACGTAAAATTTTATTTGAACCTTCTTATCACCTAAATTATTTAACAGATGCCTTTGGATTATCTCAATTTGTATCCCCTTCATTAACACGTGAGGTTTATAAAGAAGACGTTGAACGTATTGAAAAAGTTGTACCAATAGCTGTTACGGCAGAGAAACGCAAATCTAAATCCTATTTAAAATATGCTGCGGTTGGTTTAGTTTTTTTAACACTTGGAGGCTTAGCAGCTTCAAATTACTATGTTGGTCAAATTGAGCAACACAATCAATTAGCACAAGAAGAAGCTACGCTTCAACTTGAAAATAGAATACAACAAGCTACTTTTAACTTGAATCCACTACCTGCAATTACCTTAAATGTTTCTAAGCAAACTGGTAATTATCATATTGTAGCTGGTGCCTTTAGAATTGAAGAAAACTCTGACAAAAGAATAACCCAACTTAAAGCCGATGGTTTTAATGCCAGAAAAATTGGTGTTAATAAATATGGTTTACATCAAGTTATTTATGGCAGTTACCAAACTAGTAAAGATGCCTTAAAAGCTATTTGTGAGATTCGATTAACACACAACAAAGACGCTTGGATATTGGTTAAAAAACTAGATTAATATTCTGAAAAACTTAAAACAAATAATTAAATTCCTCTAATGGCGTGACTTTTGTTCTATTTCATAGGCAATTGTTTTAAAGTTAATACTCGGAATATTTATATTTTATTAATTGATGTTACGCAGCAATTTTCTTGAAATTGCTATTTGATGTTGATAACTGTTCTAATTGTTTCCAAGCTGCTCTAGTAGCCGTAAGCCATATTTCGCTTTTCATTGCATAATGGTTTTTACCGTTTCTAATTTTTAACCGTTCAAGTTTCATATACGCTATCATAGATGCTGTAAAATGCGCTTGTTGTGTTTGTATTGTTTTCGTTGGTGCTTTGGCAAAAGCGGTATTGTTTTTAATGGAGCGAAAAAATTCCTCTACTTTCCACCGTTTTTGATAGATTGTAGTAAGACTCTGATAATCTAAGTTTAAATCACTTGTAGCTAGATAAAGCGTACCAGTACTACCATCTCCGTTTTTGAAGACTTGCTTATTAACGCTAGGTTAATAATTGAGAGAGAACTGGATATTGACATTGCCTTGACTACCACAGGATATTATTTGCGTTCTTGGGGATATTCCCCACAAAAACCAAAAAAGAAAGCTTATGAACAGAATCCAAAGGCAGTACAAAA
>JBAQZZ010000237.1:0-30517 GCA_049791475.1 Flavobacteriaceae bacterium
CATATATGTCTAAAAACATATTGTAATCTGGGAGCTGTTTTATGGGTGTAAACTAAAAGCATAATCCCTCTCTGTCCTTCGGACATCTCTCCCAAAGGGAGAGAATTACGTTGTTAAAATTATAATATCTCTTCATCTGCAAAACTAAAATATGCTTTTTCAGTTATAATTAGGTGATCTAAAACTTTTATATCTAAACTTTGGGCTGCCAATTTTAATTTTTGAGTAATTTGTTTATCGGCTTCACTGGGCTTTAATGTACCAGATGGATGATTATGTGCCAAAACCAGTCCTGTTGCACCAAACTCTAAAGCGTTTTTTAATACCAATCGCACATCTACTAAGGTGCCCGTAATGCCACCTTTACTTAATTGGCTTTTCTGAATCACTTTATTGGAATTGTTTACATAAATAATCCAGAATTCCTCGTGTTCTAACTCGCCTATTATAGGTTGCATCAATTCAAAAACCGAATGACTGGAGGTTATTTTCTTTTTCTCTAAAGCTTCCTCGCCGCGTCGTCTTCTGCCTAATTCTAAAGCAGCTACAATACTTATAGCTTTTGCTTCACCAATGCCTTTAAATTCTGTTAATTGCTTTATAGAAAGTTTTCCCAAAGCGCTCAAATTATTATCAACGCTTGCTAAAATTCGTTTACAGAGCGCCACGGCACTTTCGTCTCTATTACCCGAACCTATTAAAATTGCAACCAATTCGGCATCGCTTAAAGCAGACTTGCCTTTGTAGAGTAATTTTTCACGAGGTTGATCGTCTTGACTCCAATTTTTTATAGAAAATGACGATGGTTTTTCTTGCATTGGTTAAAGATAATTATTGTAAATTTATAAATCAACTATCATTAATTTATAATTATAAAATCATTTTTGAATTATCCACCAAAACACCATCAAGATAACGCTATCAATCATTTGGTTGAAGTTATTAAAACTTACCCTTTAGCCACTATAATTTCGGTTAAAGATAATCAACCATTAATTACTCATTTACCTTTAATATATAATGATGTTGGCAAACTTATTGGGCATATTGACAAATACAATCCGCAGGCAGAATTATTAAAAAACAACACACCTATTACCATTATTTTTTCTGGCCCACAATGTTATATTTCACCAAGCATCTATTCTACCACACAGTTACCAACATGGAATTATATTAAAGTACATTTAAAAGGAAAAGTTGTAGCTATAGAAAGTAAAGAAGCCTTAAAACAATCGATAATAACGATGACAGAATTTTTGGAAGCTCCAGAACACAAATATGTTTTAGAACCCGATAATAAAAGAATGGAAGGTGCGCTTGATTATATTAAAATGTTTGAAATTACAATTGATAATTGGGAAGGAAAATTTAAACTTTCACAGGATAAAAAACCACAAGATATTAAAAATGCAAGAGCAGAATTAATTCGCTTTAACAAAGAAAGTATTGAGCTGTTTTTAAATAAAATATTCTAATAAAAAAACTATGAAACCATTAAAGAAAGAAGACATTAATCAAGAGGTATTTGATTTGTACGACTATTACGCACATAATAAAATTGATAGACGTCAATTTGTTGAGAAATTATCAGTGTATGCCGTTGGTGGCATTACAGTAGCGTCATTATTAAGTTTTATAACACCCGATTATATTAATACGCTTCTAGTAAAACCAGATGATAACCGTTTGAATTCAGATTATATAAATTACGAATCACCAAAAGGTGGTGGAACGATTAAAGGACTATTATCTATGCCTGATAATACCACTGATAAACTACCAGGCATCATTGTAGTTCATGAAAACAGAGGTTTAAACCCATATATTGAAGATGTTGGCAGGCGTGCAGCACTTGATAACTTTATAACATTAGCTCCAGATGCATTATCGCCTTTCGGCGGTTACCCAGGAAATGACGATGAGGGTCGAACAATGCAACGTAAACGTGATAGAAATGAGATGCTTGAAGACTTTATTGCTGCTTTTGAATACTTGAGTAACCATGAAAATTGCAATGGCAAAATTGGAGTTGTTGGCTTTTGTTTTGGAGGTTGGATAGCAAATATGATGGCTGTAAAAGTACCTAACTTATCTGCAGCTGTTCCTTTTTATGGCGGACAACCCTCAGCCGAAGAAACCGCATTGATTAAAGCCCCTTTACTATTGCAATATGCTGGTTTAGATACGCGTGTAAATGCAGGTTGGCCAGATTATGAAATTGCTTTAAAAGAAAACAATGTAGAGCATACTGCTCATTTTTACCCGGAAGTAAATCATGGTTTTCATAATAATACCACACCAAGATATGATGAAAAAGCTGCTAATTTAGCTTGGGATAGAACGATCGCTTTTTTTAAGGAGAAGTTGGCTTAATAGATTGTTAATAATGGTTATTCCAACCAAAGTTTAAAATCCTTAACCCGTTCACGAGCTACAATAACCTCTTGTTTATTATAGGTGTTTAGTTTTATTTGCAATCGTGAATTGGTGTAACTCACCATATCTTTTATGGCATTAATATTCACGAAATATTTTCGGTTTATTCGGAAAAAGGTTTGTGGCTCGAGTTCATTATCTAAAAGTTCTAAAGTGGTATCTAAAAGATAGTTTCTACCTTCTTTGGTGAATAAATAGGTGCCTTTGTTTTCACTATAAAAGCATTCTATGTCATCAATATTTATAAGCTTTAAATGCTGACCAACTTTTACCGAAAAACGTTTTTTATACTCACGATCAATTGGGTTTACCAAAAGTTTTTTAATATCATCAAAATCTAAAGTTACAGCTTGTTTTTGTAGTGCACGTTCTTGGTATTTTTTTACGGCTATGGTTAAATCGTCCTCGTCAATAGGTTTTAGTAAATAATCAATACTATTTAACTTAAAGGCTTGAAGTGCGTATTCATCGTATGCTGTGGTAAAAATAACTGCACTTTTTATATCTATAGTTTCAAAAATTTCGAAGGATAAACCATCACTTAATTGAATATCTAGAAATATTAAATCGGGGTGTTCGTTATTCTGAAACCACTCAATAGATTCTTCAACAGAGTGTAGCATAACCTCAGTACTCATATTTAAACTTTGAAGCATGCGCTGTAAACGTCTTGCTGATGGTTTTTCGTCTTCAATAATTATTACATTCATAGATATAAAAATTTATTTACTTTATTTCATTTTTGTCTCTTTCCAGATACTCTTTTAATTTGCGATCTTCCCAGCTTTCTTTGAATAAAATTCTGCCTTTAAAAACATTCCACCCGTGAACTATTATAAAAATAGTCCATGCTATCAAAATTATTGAGTTAAACCAAATAAAGAAGTTCTCATATTCACCTTCAACTATATATAAATTATATAACAGGAGGGCAACTATTATAAAATAGCCTACCAAATGCATGTAAAAAATTTTAAGATGCCTTACTTTCTCTTTGGCTTTTATATAGTTTTTGTGTTTTTCTTCGAGATTTTCCATTTTATTCAAATCGGTGTTTATTTCTTTTTTCTTCTTCCTTTTTCATGTATTCACCCATTTTTCTATCTTCCCATGATTTACTAAAAAACAGATTTTTACCAAATACACTTAAGGCATGAAAACCTAAGCCAATACCCCAAAAAATGGGTGTAGAAAATGTACCGAAATTCCAGAAATTACCGTTGCTACCAGAAGCAATTGATCCTACAATAAAGATATTAACAGCCACATACCAGAAGGCATGCCAGTAAAACCCTTTAAGTTCTTTTAACCTTTTTTGCGCTCTTATATAAGCGTCTTCTTTCTTATAACCAATTGAATATTTTGAGTCTGTTGGTTCCATAGTATTTCTTTTTTTAGGTATTTCTTTTGGAAAAAATTAATTCCAGCGTTTATTTTCTTCTTCTTGAATAAACTCTTGTATTTTTCGCTCTTCCCATTTTCTGCCAAAAATTCCATTATTTACAAATACATGATAATAATGAAAACTTAGGCCTAAACCCCAACCAAAAATGGGAAACCAAAACCAATGGAAACCCCAATAGGTTTTATAATTAACAAAAATTAAAAAAGGTATTACTAAACAGTAAGCTATAAGATTGTAATAAAACCCTTTTAATTCTTCAACTCGTTTAAGTGCTCTTTCGTACTTTTCGTTTCTATTTAAATCTGGTAGTCTTTCCATGATATTTATTTTTTAATTCCAACGATTATTATCTTCTTCCCTCATAAATTGTTCAATTTTACGCTCTTCCCAATTTCTGCCAAATGCACCATTGTTTACAAATACTCTGAATCCTTGTATAATTAATCCTAGACCCCAACCAAACATCGGAAACCAAAACCATTGGAAACCCCAAGATGTACGGTAGTTTATAAAGATTAGAAAAGGTATTACCAAACAATATGATATAAGACTATAATAAAATCCTTTTAGTTCTTCAATATGGTTTCGAGCGCGTAAATAATTATCGCTTATTTTTTGTTGTGATGCTGTTCTCATTATTGAAATTTGCTTTGTTAGCATAGGTATTGCTACTGCAAATCTATTCGCCTCTTTATTAATAAATACCTGCTTGTTAGTTAATAAATCGTAACGTTGCTTAATATTAGCTAAACCCACACCACTACTCTTTTTTACAATTTGCTTTGGTTGTAAATTATTTTCAACAACCAAATTATCTCCATCTTCATATATTTTAATGTGCAAAGGTTTACTAGAGGTTACCATATTATGCTTCACTGCATTTTCCAATAATAATTGAAGTGATAATGGCACAACTTTACTTTCTGGGTTTAATGCTTTTTCTGGCATTTCAAAAATAATACTGTCTTCAAATCGCATTTTAAGTAAAGACATATAGGTTTTAGCAAATTGTAATTCTTCATCAACTGTTACCAACTCTTTACTTTTCTGCTCTAAAACATATCTGTAAACCTTAGATAACGACGTGGTAAAACGTTGTGCATTTTTTGGGTTTTCCACAATTAAACTGGTCAACACATTTAGACTATTGAATAAAAAATGAGGGTCTAATTGGTTTTTTAAAGCATCAAACTTGGCGCTAGCTGTACCTGCTATAACTTTTTGTTCTTTTATTTTATTTTTATGGTATCTGTTATAAAAGTATGCAAAATGAAATATGGTTACGATGGTTAATGTAATCCATAATCCAAACTGATAATACTCAAATTTTTGGTTGGTTATAAACTTTTCAAATGGTTGTTTATAAATAGCTACAGAAATAAACATTCTTAAGAAAAAAATCATAACCATAGTTATGATTACCGAACCTGTTATACCAATAATAATTCTCTTTATTTTAATTTTACCAGGCCCCCAATCGATTTTTTCTAGATAATCAAAGAAAAACTTATTACTGTAACCAAGCCCGAATGAATATAACTGATAGAATCCGAAATCAATTAAAAACTCATTAACACTATTGTAGTTAAAACCGCCAAAGAAACCATTACCCACAATGTAAACTAGTACGCCTATAACAAAGGTTAAAATGATATCTTTAGTTGTTTTATTCATGATAAAAGTTGAATTTAATTATATTATTTATTGCAAGATTCTAAAAGTTGTTCTGCACGTTCTTTTCCCCAATTAGGATGAAAAGGTGTTTCTGGTTTAAAGTTAGCAAAAAGTTCTAAGGCGCGTTCTAAATCTTTACAAAATGGGGCGGTATCTTGTCCAAAATATTTAGCGCTATTCATATTCCATTCCGTTTTGCTGTAAAGCACTCTTGGGTTTTCTGGTGCTATAGCTGCTGCTTTTGCGTAAAGCTCAATTACTTTTCCAGATAAAGTCATGCCATAAGTAGCACCATCGTATGCAACCCAAGCTGTATGTAATAAGGCTTGAAGCACCATTATTTCAGGATTATTTTTACTAATTGCTGTGGCATCATTAATTAAATTTTGAGCTTTTTTTAGTTGTGCTGATAATTTTTCTTCATCTCTTAATCCAAAACTATTAATTATGTTTATTTGAGCTGCATAATACGCTGGCAACCAATTATCTGGTTCTGCACCCGAAATACGTTCAAACATATTTGATGCTTCTGTTGGCTTATTTTTTCCCCAAAGTTCAAAGGCTTTTTGCATGCCTTTTTCATAGTTAGTTTGAGCTGTTAAAAATCCAGAAACTAATACTGTAGCAATAATAATTAAGTGTTTCATTTTATTGTTTTTTAAAGTTTAATATGTTGTATTAATAATTCATTTTTTACTTCAAACTTGGCATCTTCCCATTTTGGTGGCCCCATAAAACCTCTAGCATTGTTTGAGCAACCATAATCTTCTTTAGGGATTCCTAAAAAATTGGTATCCATTTTATTATTATCGTTTTCATCATGAAAAAAAGAAATGGCATAAATACCACTTGGAATATCTTCAAAAGTAACTTTGCAAGACTTATTTTCTATTTGAGTAACCACAGACTTAAATCCTTTATTTAAAAAACTAGCCTGTGAATTATAAATAGATACAAACAGCTTTCCGTTATCACTATTCAAATTTGAGATATTTACAGTTACGTTTTGATTATTATCGGTTTGAGCAAAAGCTAAACTGATATTTAATACTGATAAACAAATAATTTTGACAAGATTTTGCATGATAGTTTTTGTTTTTAATGACACTGCAAATATCTACCACAAATTCAGTTTTATAAAAACAGACTTACTGAATTGTATTTTTTTAAGGATGAAATGTTATTATTTGTCAGCCTGCCATTTATAAAACGAACCTTAAATACTTTACTTTTTACTAATAAATTCGGTTTAATGACAAAGACCAAAAGTTTGTTTTATAAACTTTTGGTCTTTTTTGTAAAATATTAAGTATTTAAAAATTACTATTGCGCTAATTTAAAAAAGATTGGTACGGCATAAGCTACTTTTACAGGTTTACCACGTTGCTTGCCTGGTTTCATTTGGGGTAATTTACTTATAATACGTTCTGCCTCAGTTTCTAAAATTTTATCTGGACCTCTAGAACGAATATTAGTTGTATTCCCTTTTGCATCAATAACAAATACTACCGATACCCTTCCCTGTAAACCGAGTTCTAATGCGGTTTGAGGATAATTAAAATTGTCTATCACATGTTTCTGCATTTTTTTCTGAAAGCACTCTTTTGTGGCTTGTTTTGATAAACCTTCGCAACCTGGAAAAATTGGCACATCTTCAATAACTGCAAAGGCAACTTCAACATCTTCATCAACTTCTTCAACTTGCACATCGCCTACATTAACAACCCTTTCTTTAATAGCAGCATCTTGGTCAATTTCTGTGCTTTCAATAATAGTTTCCTCTATTTCTTCAGCATCATCAACAATTTCAAGCGATTCGCTAACTACTGCTGGTGGCGGTGGTGGTGGTGGTGGTGCGGTAAAACTTATAATAGGAATTTCCTCTTCTATTTCTTGGTCCAGATTAAGAATATCCATACTTACGTCGCTTTTTTCATAAGTTTTATATTCTATAGCACGCCAAGATAGAAGTAACATCAAATTGAGCCCAATAGCAAAATACAGACTGCTATTGCGACCTATTTCTATTTCTGGGTTCTTTTTAGCTTTCATGACATTATAGATTTATTACTATAAAATTAGTAGAATTCTTAATGAATAAGTATGATAATTATCATATTCCTAGCAAAAAGATTAAAAACTAGTTATCCTTTAATAAAAAAGCTGCCTTTTATAAAAGACAGCTTTTTAAATTTGACTAATTCAAATTCCTTAATTAGGAAATTTCTATTGTTTTTGGCGGTTTTTGTTTAGCCTCTTCTTTTTTAGGTAGATAAACATCCAAAATACCATTGTTGTAACTAGCATTTATTTTACTATCATTTACTGTTTCTGGTAAAGTGAATGTTCTTTTGAAAGAAGAATAACCAAACTCTCTGCGCGTATACGCTTCATTTTCGTTTTCATGTTCTTCAGTTAATTCGGCAGAAATAGATAAAATTTTATTTTCTAAATGAATATTAAAATCAGACTTTTTTAATCCAGGAACTGCCATTTCCACAATAAAAGCATCAGCAACTTCTTTAATATTAACTTTTGGTAATGAAATACCTGTGTTAAAATTTGAGGTTACTAATGATGGGAAATCTACTAATGAAAAATCGTCAAACCAAGTTGATAATGAAGGGAAGTTTGATGTTCTATTTGTTTTTGCTAAACTTCCATTTTTTGGTAATGTTGCTAAATTACTCATTTTTAAAAATTTTAAGTTAAACATTTATTATTCAATAATTTACAAACTAATAAGCAAACAAAATACCAAAATATAGGATACGTAAAAATGTCATTTTTCTTTAATATTTTTTTAACAGATTTCTGACATTTTTTCATTTTTCAAGTTTATTAAGTGTCAAATTTTCACGATATTATGAATTTGACTTTGTCAGAAAAAAAACGATAACTTCGTTTAACTTTTGATATAAAATATTAAAACGATTTCATATTATGAGAATTAGCAAGCATTTGAAAAAAAATTTAGGAACGATTGAAAATTTTGAGTACATTTAAATATGCAAATCGAAAGAACAAATAAGGAAATATTAATCCGATTATCTTCTGGAACGGACTTGGTCGGACTTCAACGGATTTTGGACTACCTAAAATTTCGTGAAATAGCGTCAAAAAGCAAAGCTTCCCAAAAACAAATCGACGAACTTTCTTCCGAATCCAAATCTTCTTGGTGGAATAAAAACAAAAGTCGTTTTGTAAAGTGAAAATCGTAGTCGATACCAATATAATATTTAGCGGACTATTAAGCCCAAATGGAACTATTAGCGACCTTTTGCTTAATTCGTCAAATATTTTTGATTTTTATTCGCCAACTTATCTGCTGGACAAACTTGAAAACCACAAGAAAAAATTATTGAAAATTAGTGGATTATCAGAAAAGGAACTGGATTTTCTGCAACGCAATCTATTCAAAAAAGTAGATTTAATTGATTTGGAATCTATCAGAGAATCAACTTGGGAAAAAGCAATCGAACTGACCAAAAACGTCGATGAATTTGATGCACCTTTCATTGCTCTTGCGTTGGAAATGGATTCACCACTTTGGACTGGCGATAAGAAATTAATAAAGGGATTGAACAAAAAAGGCGTTGATTGGATTTTGACAACAGAAATTATAACGGAAATACGAAACGAGGAATAAAAACGCTTGCTAACACCGTATCAAAACCCTTAAACGAACCATCAAAAAATAAAAGTGAAATCTAGTATATTATTTTTAATTTTAATGACACTCCAAACACCTATGATGCTATTTGATTTTAATTCTAAAAGTAATATTTCTAACTGGCGTATTGTAGATGATGTGGTAATGGGTGGAAGATCTAATGGTGATTTTACCATCAATAAAGCGGAAAATGGTTTATTTCACGGTAAGGTTTCATTAGAGAATAATGGTGGTTTCTCTATGGTTCAATATCGTTTTGACACTAAAGACGTTTCAAATTACTCTAAGGTTTTGATTAAACTAAAAGGTGATGGTAAAGCGTATCAATTTAGAGTGAAATTAGATAGTAACGATTCTCATTCTTACATTACCACTTTTGAGACTACTGGGCAATGGCAAACTATTGAAGTGCCTTTTAATAGCATGTATCCAGCTTTCCGCGGTAGAAAATTAAATATTGGAAACTACACAGGTAAACAAATGGAAGGCATTGCCTTTTTAATTGGTAACAAAAAAGCTGAAGCTTTTGAGCTTGAAATTGACAGTATTATTTTAAAATAATACAAGCTCAACAAAGCAATCAATATACTACTGTCAGGTTGAGCGCAGTCGAAAACTTTATAATTTATCGATTTTTCAAGACCTTTCGGCTGCGCTCAAGGTGACAAAAATATTACAAAGCACTAATAATATCGTACTTCGTTATTATTTGATACGAACCATTATCTAGTTTTACCATAACCGCATTATTATCTCTGTTAAACAGTTTAGAGACATCCTCAATAGAGGTCTTTTTTGTAACTATAGGAAACGGTTTATTCATGACTTCTTTTATGGGTAAATCTGAAATATCTTTATTTTCTATATACTTTCTTAACAAATCTGCTTCATCAATAGCACCAACAAAACCTGTAGAATCTTCAACAGGAATTTGAGATATTTTATATTTTTTCATGCGCTCAATAGCATGCGATACCAATTCTTCAGTTTTAACAGTTATTAAGGGTTTGTTATCTGGACTTTCAATTAAATCGGCAGCAGATTTGACATCGTCTTCTATAAAGCCACGTTCGCGCATCCATTCATCATTAAACATTTTACCAACATAACGGCTACCATGATCGTGAAACAATACAACCACAACATCATCCTTTTTAAAATGCGCTTTTAATTGTAACAACCCTTTTATGGCAGCACCAGCAGAATTACCTAAAAACATACCTTCTTCTTTAGCCAATTTTTGGGTGTAAATGGCAGCATCTTTATCGGTTACTTTGGTAAAACCATCAATAATACTAAAATCTACATTTTTTGGTAAAATATCTTCACCAATACCCTCGGTGATATATGGGTAAATCTCATTCTCATCAAAAATACCTGTTTCATGATATTTTTTAAATACCGAACCATAAGTATCTATTCCCCAAACTTTAACGTTCGGGTTTTGCTCTTTCAAATATTTTCCAACACCAGAAATAGTGCCTCCTGTACCTACTCCAACTATAAAATGTGTGACTTTACCATCGGTTTGTTTCCAAATTTCAGGGCCTGTACTTTCATAATGTGCTTTCGCATTACTTGGATTATCGTATTGATTAACATACCATGAATTTGGTGTTTCTGCAGCAAGCCGCTTTGAAGTTGAATAATATGATTTTGGGTCATCTGGCTCTACATTTGTTGGGCAAACCACCACTTTACTACCCACAGCACGAAGAATATCCATTTTTTCTTTACTCTGTTTATCGCTAATAACGCATACCATTTTATAGCCTTTTACAATGGCTGCTAAAGCTAAACCCATTCCGGTATTTCCCGAAGTACCTTCTATAATAGTTCCTCCGGGTTTTAAGCGTCCGTCGGCTTCTGCGTCTTCAATCATTTTTACGGCCATTCTATCTTTTGTAGAATTTCCTGGATTGAAAGTTTCATATTTTGACAGCACTAAACATGGCAACTCTTTGGTGAGTTTGTTTAATTTCACCATGGGTGTATTTCCGATAGTGCCTAATATATTTTCTGCGTATTCCATAGCTTAAAATTTCTATGCAAATTTAGGTTAATTGCTAAACTTAAAAGTTAAATGTTAGTTATAAGTTGCGTTAGGGATTGATGCGGCATCCTTTTTATTATGGATTCCTGCCTACGCAGGAATGACAGAATGAAAAGATATAGCGGAAAGCCCGACCCCTTTTCGGGGTAACGCCCAAAATAATTAATCAAATCGAATAGCTTTAACTGGTGATATTTTTGTGATGATGAATGATGGCACTAAAAGCATAAGCAAACACAGGATAAGGGTACCCATATTTAGTGCCACAATATAGCCGAAACTGATATAGACTGGTGCTTCGCTAACGTAATACACGCTAGGATCTAATGGGAATAATTTTAAATATTTTTGTGCAAAAAGCAATCCTAAACCGAGGATATTTCCCCAAAAAAGCCCTAATAAAATAAGGTAAGACGCGTTGTATAAAAAGAGTTTTCTGATACTCCAATTATTACTTCCTAAGGCTTTTAGAATACCGATCATTTGTGTGCGTTCTAGTATTAAAACCAGTAGCGCAGTTATCATGTTGATGCCTGCTACGAGAATCATGATACCAATAATGCCGTAGATGTTTTTATCGAAAATATTTATCCATTCAAAAATAGATGCATATTTATCGGTTACAGTTTGTGTATTGAATATCGATGGTGTGTTTTGGTAAATTTCAATGCCTTTTTGTTTAATATCAGAGTAGTCATCAATAAAAACTTCAAAATTTCCTATTTGGTCGTCTTCCCATTTATTGATACGCTGAATATGACGCAAATTTCCAATAATGTATTGTTTATCTAAATCTTGAAAACCAGAATTATAAATTCCAACGATGTCGCTTTTTAAAAAGCTTGGTGGTTTCTCTATATCTTCTTTTGAAAACAACATTTGAAAATCTTCGCCTAATTTAAAACCCAACCGATCAGCTAAATATTGAGATATTAAAACTTCTTCGCTGTATTTTTTTTCAAAATTTGGTAAACGCCCTTCTATTAAAAACTCTTTAAAGTATTGCCAGTTATAATCTTCACCTACGCCTTTTAAAATCGCACCTTCAAAATCGTTTTCTGTTCGAATAACGCCAAATTTAGTAGCTACGGCTTGCACATGGCTTACGCCTTCAACCGACTTAAATTCAGGATAAAAATCTTGTTTATTCGAAATTGGGAATACACTTTCCTGTGAGTTGTTACTATCGTAATTGGTAATGGTTATATGCCCATTAAACGCCACCACTTTATCACGTATTTTTTGTTGCAAACCAATACCTGTGGCAATAGCAATCATCATCACCACAATACCAATAGCAATAGCAGCAATACCAATTTTTATTATTGGTGCCGATATACTACTTTTATACGCTTTACTACCAATTATGCGTTTAGCTATAAAATACTCGTAATTCAAATTATATAATGGGGTTTAATATTTTCAAAAATACAGTTTTATTATTTGTTTTGGTAATGATTTCTTGTGCTTCTAAATTGAAGGATGAAAATTCAAAAACCACTAACAACAAGATGCTTCAACAAGCTCAACAAGACAGCACAATTATTGTTGGTGCTAACCAAGTTGAAACCTATTTACCTTTACTGGAAGGAAAACGTGTTGGAATAGTTGCAAATCAGACAAGTGTTATTTTTAAAAGTAATGAGCTAAACAATAATCAGATTGCTTCGTCGCAAACGCCTCGCAATGACAAGTTCATTCATCTAGTAGATTCTTTATTATCATTAAACGTCAATATCAAAAAAGTATTCGCACCCGAGCATGGGTTTAGAGGAAAAGCTGATGCAGGCGAATTGGTTAAAGATGGCATTGACACTAAAACGAACTTACCACTTTTATCACTTCACGGAAAAAACAAAAAGCCAACTCCAGATCAACTTAAAGATTTAGATATTATTGTTTTTGATATTCAAGATGTTGGCGCTCGATTTTACACTTACATTTCAACATTGCATTATGTTATGGAAGCTTGTGCTGAAGCTAATATTCCAGTTGTAATATTAGACCGACCTAACCCAAACGGACATTACATTGACGGTCCGACCTTAGAACCAGAAAACAAAAGTTTTTTAGGGATGCACACCATTCCGCTAGTACATGGTATGACTATTGGTGAATATGCACAAATGATTAATGGCGAAAAATGGTTAGCAAATGGCTTACAATCCGATATTACTATTATTCCAATTAAAAACTACACCCACAATACACCTTACAGTTTACCTATTAGACCTTCTCCAAACCTTCCTAATGATAAATCGATAACATTATATCCAAGTCTTGGCCTTTTTGAAGGCACAAATATTAATGCTGGCAGAGGTACAGAGTTTCAATTTCAACGCTATGGCGCTCCGTTTTTAGATAAAGAAGTTTTTACCTTTAGTTATACGCCTGTTGAAAATTTTGGTGCAAAATACCCAAAACATAAAGGGAAACTTTGTTATGGTGAAGATTTAAAAGATGAACAACTTAATGGTGAAATTACTTTAAAATGGTTAATAAAAGGGTATCAAAATTCCACTGATAAAGCGTTGTTTTTCAATACTGAGAATTTTACAAAACATGCTGGAACAGCAAAACTACAAAAACAAATAGAGGCTGGTTTAAGTGAAACTGAAATTAAAAACACTTGGAAAAAAGGAATTGAAGCCTTTAAAAAAACACGTGAGAACTATTTAATTTATAAATGAAAAAAATTATAGCTTCCTTAATGTTATTGCTAACCGCGATAGGTTTTAGTCAAAATATAAATACTTATGAAGATTCCAAAACCAGAACAGCTCATCGATTAGCAAAAAAGTTTTTACGTAAACAGAAAATTCCAGGTATGTCTATTTCGGTTATGCAAAAAGGCGAACTTATTTGGTCCGAAGGATTTGGATACGCCAAACGTAAACCAAAAGTTAAAATTAACCCTAGCGAAACCATTTTTAGAATAGCTAGTATATCAAAGTCTATTACCGCTGTAATGCTTGCAAAATTAGTTGATGATAATATTATAGATTTAGATAAAAGTATTTACAGCTATTTACCTAATTATCCTAAAAAACAATTTGATTTCTCGGTTCGTGAGTTAAGCGGGCACTTGGCTGGTATAAGAAGTTATAAAGGCAATGAATATGTTTTAAATAAAAAAATGAGTATTACTGAAGGCCTAGAATTATTTAAAAACGATTCACTTTTATTTGAGCCTTCAACCCAATTTTTATATAATTCTTTTGGCTATGTTTTGTTAAGTGAAATCATGCAGAAAGCATCAAAAAAAGACTTTTTCAGTATGGTTGATGATTCGCTTTTTAAACCTTTAAAAATGAATCAAACGTTGTTGGATTCGTTAGACAGCGACGTTCCTAACAAAACTAATTTTTATAGAAAAAAGCGCATTTTATCAACGCCTGTTGCCAATGAATATAAGGTTGCAGGTGGTGGTTTTTTATCAACTTCTGAAGATTTGGTAAAGCTTGGAAACGAAGTTATAACACCACAAATAATTTCAGAAAAATCTTTAGCAGAAATAACCACTTCTCAACGATTTAAAACGGGTAATAGTACGGGTTACGGTATAGGTTTCTCAATAGATGAAACGAAAAATAAAACACCAAAATATTACCATACTGGCGGTGGTGTTGGGGCATCTTCTATTCTTTTAATTTACCCAGATGAAGCTATTACTATTTGTATTTTGACTAATGTATCTGGTGTGGACACCAAGGTTTTAGGAGATCAATTGGAAAATGTTTTTATTGATTAATTTTCAAAATTTCAATTAATCTATCTGGATAATCCGTTATAATACCATCAACTTGTAATGCAATCATTTGTTTTAAATCTGCATTGGTATTAACCGTCCAAGGAATAACTTGATAACCTTTAGCTTTTAAATTTCTGACTGTCTTTTCATCTAAAAGTTTATAATACGGACTTATAATTTCTGGAATGTAACTCATCTTTGTTATTTTATTCCAAATATCTTCATTTTCATCAACCAACAATGCCACTTTCATTTTTGGCGATTGTCTTTTAATTTCTTCTAAAACACTTAAATCAAAACTCTGTAAGTTCGTATGTTCTAAGCTATTATTTTCTTCAATTACATCTAAAACTAAAGCTACAAATTGTTTAGGCTTTGGAGCATAAACACCTTTATAGGAAGGCTCATATTTAACCTCAATATTAAACTTAATGTTCGGGTTTTGCTTTTTTGATTCCTTTATTACCTCATCTAAAGAAGGTTTATACGTTTTTAGCTTCTGTTGTTCAGGAAATCTAGGATACCATTTAGAGCCACAATCATATTTTTTAATGCTATCAAAAGTCATTTGATAAATATTGTGTTTTTTCTCATCCTTCTTAGAAATTTCGTTTCCAAAAGCATCAAGGCAAATATCACTATTCATATAAGGTTCATGGGAAACTAGCACAACATTATCTTTAGTTATAACCACATCCAATTCTAATGTATTTACACCCAAATCGATTGCTTTTAAAAACGCTGGAATAGTGTTTTCGGGTTGCAAACCTCTGCATCCGCGATGTCCTTGAATATCTATTGGTTTTGAAGAATTACAATTCATATTTAAAATAAGGCATAGAGAAAACAGAATTAATCTTAGTTTTAAAAACATTTTAATCTTTATCTGGAATACTAGTTGGGTGTTTATATTTCTGAAACGGTTGTTTCAATAAGTTTATAATGTTGCTGTTTTCTTTTTTATCTGGAAATACATCAACACCATATACAATTTTATCGGCGTCTAATTTCATATAAGTTCCAAATAACCTATCCCAAACTGAGAAAATATTTCCGTAATTAGAATCTGTATATGGCAACTTGTAATGGTGATGGACTTTGTGCATATCTGGAGAAACAATGATATAACTTAAAGCATTATCCAGTTTTTTTGGCAGTTTTATATTGGCATGATTAAACTGTGTTGCGATAACAGATAGTGATTGATATAAAAGCACCAAAGCTATGGGCGTACCAATAATAAAAATACCAGAAAGGGTAAAAACATAACGTATTACACTCTCTAAAGGGTGGTGTCTGTTTGCCGTTGTAGTATCTACATTATGGTCTGTATGGTGAACTAAATGTACCATCCAAAGCGGTTTTACTTTATGTTCTATTAAATGCGGTACATACGCACCTATAAAATCTATTAAAAAAATACCTAAAATAGTATATGCCCATAAAGGCATTTCGGGCAACGAGTTTAAAATTCCAAAATTATTAGCCACAACCCAATCTGATGATTTTAAAAACAAAAAAGCGAGCGGTAAATTAACTAATATCGTTGTAAACGTAAAAAAGATATTCGTACCTGCATGTTTCCATTTTTTGTATTTAATTCCAAAAAGTGGTGCAATACCTTCAATAATCCAAAATAAGGTTAAACCTGCAACAATAATTAAACCTCGATGAAGTGGCGGAATGGTTTCAAAATAGTTTAGTAATACTTCCAAAGTGATTTTTGTTTTAAATATACTTATTTTATTCGTTGTTTCATAGCCTCAACAATGTTAAACGCAGCAGGACAAATAGCCATATTTTTTAAAGTTAAATTGGATATTTGCTGAAACTTTTTTCTATCGGTATGCGGGAATTCTTTGCATGCTTTTGGTCGAACCTCGTAAATAGAACAATAATTATCTGTACCTAAAAAAGTACATGGTACAGTTTGCAAAACGTAATCGTTATCTTCATCAACACGTAAATATTCATTAATAAATTGCTGTGTTTTCATTTTAAAATGTTTAGCAATTCTATCTACATCTTTATCTGTAAATAATGGCCCAGTGGTTTTACAGCAGTTTGCACATTTTAAACAATCGGTACGTTTAAATTCATCCTCATGCAATTCTTGCATTACATAATCTAAATCTTTTGGCGGTTTCTTTTTTAGTTTGGCAAAGAATTTTTTATTGGCGTTATGCTTATCTTTGGCGAGCTTTGGAAGATTATTAATAATGTCTTGCATGGTGTAAAAATAGTCTTTTTTGTGGTTATTTCGCAGAGACTCACGCAGGAACACAGAGTTACACGGAGAGATTCTGAGTTCATATAATGTTTATGAAAATAAATTTATATTTATAGAAATTTTTCTCTGTGTGTCTCTGTGAAAACTCAGTGAATCTCTGTGTAACAATATTTAATAAAATAGATTCTCTTCTTCATGGAAATGAAAAAAATAGTATTATTAATGAAAGACCTTTTCGGACAAGCTTTAATAGATTACCAAAACGGAAACTACTCTGAGGATATTATAACTTCTACAAATATTTCAGATGATGATGTTTTGCCACTTCCCTATTTATTTCGTGACTTTAAAGAGATGCCAAAATTGGAGCAAAAGGCTTTAAAACTTTGCAAAGGTTCAGTTCTTGATGTGGGTTGTGGTACAGGAAGTCATAGTTTGTATTTACAAGAAAATCATTTTCAGGTAAAAGCAATTGATATCTCAAAAGGTGCTATTGAAGTTGCTAAACAACGTGGCGTTTTAAATGCTAAAATTTTAAATATTTTAAACGAAACGGAAACCTTTAATACTATTTTACTATTGATGAATGGCACAGGCATTTTTGAAAAATTAGTATACGTTTCAAAATACTTATCGCATTTAAAAAGTTTGTTAAAACCTAACGGTCAAATTTTAATAGATTCATCAGATATTAAATACATGTACGAAGATGACGATGGCGGTTTTTGGGTAGATACTAATGCCAATTATTATGGCGAACTAGATTACTTTCTATCTTATAAAGGTGAAAAAGAAATTCCTATGAAATGGTTATATCTTGATTTTAAAACGTTGAAACTAGCTTGCGAAACGGTTGGATTAAAATGTGAATTGGTTATGGAAGGTGCCCATTTTGATTATTTGGCGAAGTTGAGTTAAACCTAAAATGCCCAATAATAGTAAAATTAAACAAACAATCTTCTAAAACTTGTCCATTGCCAATATTATGGACTATCAAATAACGTTTTCCATCATTTGATTTTTTATTAACTACAATTCCAATGTGTGTTATGGCGCCTCCTAAATTCCAACAAACAACATCGCCTGGTTTATAATCATTTGGGTTTTTAGTTATTGGTTTTTCAGCACCTTGACGCTTAAAATACATCATTAGGTTCGGTACACGCCTATGGTCAATATTTTTATCAGTGGTTTTTAATCCCCATATTTTTGGATACAACTTAAAATTGGACTTCATATCTTCATGAACTTCCTTTTGTAAATCGACACCCATTTTTCTGTAAGCTCTAATTATTACATCGGTACAAACGCCTTTATTACTTGGCACATCACCATTAGGATATGTAATAGAGAAATAACTTGGGTCGTAGGTTACTTCTTGTTTTGTTAATTCTAAAGCAGCATCAGAAAGCGTTAACTCTTGTATTGTATTTTGAGAAATACTTAAGTTAAAACAGAAAAATAATATTACCAAAAGTTGCTTTTTCATCTAATAAACAGCTTTTCAATTTAAAAGATTACCACGTCGCTTTACTCCTCGTAATGACAAATACAATGAGATCCTGAAACGAGTTCAGGGTGACGCTAGCGTCAAAAATCAAACTTATAAGTTGCTCCAGCTAAAAACTGAATACTCTGTACAGGATAATTTTGCCAACGTTGATAGGCGTTATTAGCAATATTATTAGCCTTCGCAAATACAGATATTTGATCGTTAATATGATAACCAACATGAGCGTTAGCATCAAAAAAACTATCTAAAACCACAGTAAAAGGTGACGTAATAGTAACACCATCGTTTAAAAAGAATTGATCTTTTCGTTCTCCAATATAAAATAAATTAGCACCTGCAAACCAATGTTCGTCTATTTGATAATCTAAAAATAATGACCCTTTTACGTCTGGTAAATTCCAAGCTTCCACTTCATTATCAGAAGAATAACTAAAATATTCAGCTTTTATACCAAGTTTAAAATTCCGGTTTACATCTACATTAATTTCTCCAGCTACACCAAAAGTATCCAGGTTATCGTAAACAATTCCGAAAGAATTCCCATAGCTATAATTTTCGCCCGAAAGTGTAATCTCATTGTTTCTAAATAATGCTTTATTTCTATCGGCAATGTAACTTCCGCTTACATTATAACTCATATTACTTGATAGTTTTCCTTTTAGTCCAACATAAGCATTGTATTGTTGATCTGTTGGTACGATAAAAAGTGTGGGGGATACAAATGGATTTTCAGAAGCAAAATCGTAGTATGAATTTTGAATTAATCCACCTTCAATTCCGCCATAAGCGATTAAAACATCATTCACTAAACGATATGTTGCGGTAATATTTGGATAGATATAAAAATTACTATCTCCAGATTCTCTATCATTTGAATACACAGCAGTAACTCCGAGGTTTAAAGTTAAATCGTCTTGTTTCATTTCGTAAGTTGGTGAAATTCCTATTTGAAAATTACCATAATTCAATTCATCATTTGTGAAGTAATTTCTATCGAACATACCTCCTAAATAATCAATTTTTAAATCAGTTGATATTTCCTCGCCATTAATTGGCACATCAACTTTGGCTTTAGCAATAAACCTATTCTCTCCAGAGCCTTGATTATCGCCAAAACGTCTAAAAAAGAAACTTCCAGAATTAATATACGTATCTTCAAAACTAATATCGCCGCCAAAATGAGCACTAAAAAACGAATGATCTACCTCGATATTATCTAATTGTGCTGCTGCAATTTGAGATTGTGGCACACCATACCAATTGTATAGTTGATGTTGAAAACCAGCCTCAACATTCCAAGCTAAATCTCTTAATTGTGAAGAATAATTCACATTAATTTTTGAATTTGAAAAATTATCATTGAACTGGACACCTTCAATACCACCAGCGGATGAGTGATGGCTTACATAACCTCCTACACTTTCTGTTCTGCTAATAGCATGATTTAAATAAACTTCTCCTAAAATAGTGGTGTAAGTTCCAACACCAAGTGTTGCATAATTATCGAATAACTTTACAGGTTTCGCCTTTTCTACAACTGCTGCTTTTCCTTTTGCAGGTGTAAAGGTTGATGCCACAGGAAATGAAAAAATATTGTATTTAATGGCTTTTTTTGTTTCGGTAGTTTCATCTTCCAAAGAAGGAATTTCTTTTACCTTAAACGCATCAGATATTGAGGGTGTATAAGGTTTAACAACATCAATAACACCAGTATTAATGGTATCGTTTTCTCGGTTTTGAGAAAAACTTATAGCAACACTTAAAATAAATGCTACTGAAAATATATGTTTTATGTGCTTTCGCATATTTTGTGTTTTTTATTGTCGATTGATGATTATTATTTTATTAGATCTCGACTGCGCTCGACCTGACAACTTTTAACTTTTAACTTTTAACTTTTAACTAAAATTAGTCTTCTGGTTGAATTGATGAATTTGTTTTCGCCTCTTCTGTTTTAATTTTGCTTAACTCTGCTTTCGCTTCTTTTACAACATCATCAAACGCTGCAAAGTTTTGAATAACACTTTCTAAAATATAAGTAGCTTGAAAAGCATCGTTTAAAGCATAAAAATTCTTCGCCATGAGTACTAATCCTTTTGCACTAAAATATTTATAACCTGAAAAATCTTTAGCTAATTTTTGAACGGATTTGTTTGAAGCTTCATGATTCCCTTCCTTATTTTTAAAATACGCATTATAATACAAAGCCTCGGCAGCGGTTTCACCAGTTGCTACTTTTTCAACTTGTGCAAAAGCAGTTTTTGCTCGGTTTTCATCACCTGTTTTTATAGCAGAACGTGCTATAATTATATGCGCATCACTTTTTATCTTGTTATCAATTTTTGAATTAGTTAACACCTTTTCTGCGTAAGCAACCGCTTTATTAAAATCTTCTAATTGATAATAGGCTTTCATTAAATTAGATTGCGCAAAAATGATGTTTTGAGGAAAATTAGCTTCCTCCTCAAGTCTTTGCAATAACGGAATGGCGTTATTCCAGTTTTTAGATTCTAAATTAAATTGCGATAAACGCAATAAGGCTTCTTCGGTAAATTCACTTCTCGTAGCTTCAACCACATACTTATAATGTGGCGCTGCATTGGCTGCTAGATCTTTTTTGAAATACAATTGTGCTAAATAAAAATGAGCGTTTAACGCATGAATTCCATTCCTAAAATCATTCAAATAGCCATTAAATTGCGTTATTGCTTTATCTGTGTTGTTATCTAAATATTGTTTTTCGGCAGCTTCGTAGGTAGCATTATCTAAATCGGCATCAGTAACTTCAACATAATCTAAAGTGCGAACCCAAGAGGCATATTCATTAACACGACCTAAATCTATATAAATTAAACGCGCTGTAGAAACGGCTTGAACAGCTTCAGGAGTTCCAGGATAATCGCTTGCCACTTTTTTAAATTTTGTTAATGCGCGTTCGTTTTCACTGGCATTATAATACACCAAACCTTGCCGCAATAAAGCTTTTGGAACAAACGAACTCATTTTATATTCACTACTTAAACGGCTATAAACTTGCATCGCTTTATCCGTTTCGTTTGCTTTTACATAGGAATTTCCTAACTCATACATGGCATCATCTCGCAATTTAGAATTAGGATATTTGGCAATAAAATCTTCTAACTCCTTTATCTTTTTGGAAGAATTTCCTGTATAACCAGTGCTAATAGCTTTTTGAAAAAATGCATAATCAGATTCTATTTCGTTTAATTTTATAGCATTTTCATAAGCATTCACAGCACTTTTATACTCACTTGAAACAAAATGGCCATCACCTAAACGTAAATAAGCATCGTTCAATCTAATTTTATCCTCTTTTATTTTTGAAATAAATTGATTGAAATATTGTGTGGCTTGCGGGTAGTTTTTTTGTTTAAAATAGGTGTAAGCCAAATTATAATCTATATTTTCAATTTCTGACGTTGATGAAGCTTCAGGTTGCTGCTGAAATTGTTTAAAACCAATTAAAGCGGCATCATAATTAGTTAAATTATAATCGGTTTCAGCTTTCCAGAATGTTGCTCTTGCTGTAAATTTTGAATCGCGTTGTTCTTTTAAAGAGGCATCAAAAAGCGATTCTGCTTCTTGATACTGATTTTCATTATACAACTCAATACCTCTGTAAAACGCTACCTTTTGGTAAGCCACTTTATTCTCAAAACTCTTTTTACCTTCTAATAATTTAAGTGCTTCCTTGTAGTTTTTTGAAGTGATGTACGAGTCAATTAAAAGGGTTTCTATTTCTTCTTTATAACTTGTATTTGGATATTTATTTAAATACCCAGCCAATACTTGTGGCGCTGATTGATACGGATTGCCTATTTCATAACTAATTTTCGCATAATTTAACCAAGCATCTTCCTGAATTTTTAAATCGAAATCCATTTCGGATGCATTTCTAAATGCATTTAAAGCCTCTTGTTTTTTATCTACATTGATATAGCTTTCACCTAAATGATAATAGGCGTTTTGCGCAATAGAATTACTCCCACCAATTATTTTATTAAATTCTGAAATGGCTTTATCGAAATCGCCTTGCTTATAATGTGCATAACCTAATTGATAATAATCGGTGTTATTCCATTTTCCTGTTCGATCTCTATCCCCTTTTTTACCGTTATATGCTGTTAAAAACGGAATAGCCTCAGCGTATTTTTCTAAATTAAAATAACTTTCACCTATTATTTTTGATAATTCTGAAACTTCTAAATCATCATTAGTTTGCGCTAATCTTTCTTTTGCTAAATCGATAGCTTTTTGAAAATTACCGAGTTTAAAATTTAAATCGGCTTGATAATACGACAACTTTTCTTTGTAACGCTCTTGGTCGTTTACTTGTTCAAAATATGCGTTAGCTTGGTCATAATCATCACCTTCATAAGCCATAAAACCTATATAATATTTTGCTTGCGAACCGTATTCTGGTGAGTTTTCAACTCGCGATAAATATTTTTTAGCATCTTTATATTGTTTGGTTGAAAATGCGGTATAGCCATTATTGAAATAAAACTTCTGCTTTTCTTTTCGCCCTAAAGCATTTTCATCAACTTTATCGTACCATTTTCTGGCGTAGGCATATTTACCATTTGTAAAATAATAATCGGCAACATCAACAAAAGCGGTGTTTCTCTTGGTGCTTGTTGGGTATTCCCTCACAAAATCTTCCACTAAACCATCAGCATTTTGCTGATTTAAACGCACTGCAGAATTGGCAATATAATAAGCGCAATCGGACTGTAGAATCTCTTCTTTTGATGTTTTCTTAACTTGCCTAAATAAAGACTGGGCCGCTAAATACTGTTGATTATTGTAAAGCGATAATGCTTTTTGGTAATCTACTAAACTACTGGTGTAAATTGCGGATTGTTGCGCAATAATTTGAAAACTAAAACTTATACCCAATAAAAGGGATAGTATATTATTTTTAGTCATTAACTTTTCGTTTTTTAATTTGATATTCAAAGATAAATAAAGAATTGAGCTTTTTAATTGAAAGTTAAAAAATCAAAATTCTTTATTTTAGATCCCGAAACAAGTTCGGGATGACAATTACAAATGAAACCTCGATATAAAATATCTCGGAATTACTTTTCAATTCAATCTAAAAGCTATAACGCAACAATCATGCTATAATTATAAACCGAGTTGTTAAATGTTAAATTTCATTAGAAAATAAAGGAAAGTTTTAAGCGTTAGCTTTTATGATTTAACTTTTTAGTAATACTTTTACAATACTTAATAAAACTTCAGATATTTTATGTCTCAACCTATTTTACGATTAAAAGATGTTTCTATTTTTCAAGGTGAAAGTTTAGTGCTTTCCAATGTAAATGTTGAAATAAATAAAGGCGATTTTGTTTATTTAATTGGGAAAACGGGTACAGGAAAAAGTAGTTTTATGAAAACACTTTATGGCGATTTACCTTTAAAAGACGGTGAAGGGCATATCGTAGATTTTGATTTAAAAAACCTGAAAGAAAGCGACATTCCATTTTTGAGACGAAAACTAGGTGTTGTTTTTCAAGATTTCAAGCTACTTATAGATAGAACCATAAATGATAATTTACTATTTGTTTTAAAAGCTACAGGTTGGAAAGATAAAAAAGAAATGGATGCTCGTGTTCAGGAAGTTTTAGCTAAAGTAGATATGAAAACTAAAGGCTTTAAATTTCCACATGAACTTTCAGGAGGTGAGCAGCAACGTGTTGCCATAGCCAGAGCTTTGTTAAATAACCCCGAACTAATATTAGCCGATGAACCCACTGGAAACCTAGACCCACAAACGAGCGTTGAAGTTATGGAAGTACTACAGGATATTAATAAAAACGGCAACACGATACTTATGGCTACTCACGATTATGCACTTTTACTTAAATACCCCAGCAAAACTTTGAAGTGTGATGAAAATGAAGTTTATGAGGTCGTGCAAAGGAAAGGCTAAGTATGTATAATGCTCTCAAACAAAAAGTAAAAACATTAATTCCTGAAAAATTTTTATTTAAAAACGAGTTGTTTTTTCGTTATGTACATGGTACTTTTTATAGAGGAAATAAACACCAATGTAATATTTGCAATAAAAAATTAAGTGCTTTTATAATTTTAAAAAACAAAGATTTACTCTGCCCTTTTTGTGGCAGTATATCAAGAACTCGAAGACTTTGGAGGATACTTAATGAAAACAAATCTATTCAAGGTCAGGTTTTACACTTTTCGCCATCGAGAAGTCTATTTCGTAAACTAAAAAGCAATAGTGCTATTACATATTTTAGTTCTGATTTTGAAAATGAGTTTTTAGCCGATTATCATTTTGACATCACAAACATTAATCAGCCTAATGAAACCTTCGATTTAATTATATGCTATCATATTTTAGAGCATATTATTGACGATGTAAAAGCCATAAAGGAACTCTATCGTGTTTTAAAACCCAAAGGTTTAGCTTATATTCAAACACCTTTTAAAACTGGTGAAATTTACGAGGACTATTCAATAACTTCTCCAGAATTACGCAAAAAATATTTTGGACAAGATGATCATGTGAGAATATATAGTGTAAAAGGATTGTGCAAACGATTAGTAAATACTGGTTTTAAAGTCACTATTAAGTCTTTTGAAACTGATGAAAACGATTTTTATAACGGTTTTAAATCACCCGAAACCATAATACAAATAACAAAATAATGCGTTTAATAACTCGAGATGATTTTGTTGATACCTATGTTAAAATTAAACAGCGAGGTTTTGCATTTTTTAGCTCAAAATTTAATTTAAATGAAGTAAAGCGCGCTAAAAGTGCTTTTAATCACTCAACTATTGATACTTCAAATTGGTGGATTATTCCAAAAGTAATAGAAAGATGGAATCTACTTGTTACTGGAAATAAAGATTTAGGTTTTGTAGATTTTACCGTAAACACTTTTTTGAAAGATAAAAATAATATAAAAATGCTTTCTTTAGGAAGTGGCAACTGTTCTAGTGAATTGAAATTTGCATCTTATAAAAATTTTGAAGATATTTTATGTGTTGATATTTCGAATGTGCGTTTACAAGAAGCAAAAAAAATAGCTGAACATAAAAAGCTGACCAATATAAATTTTTCTGTTAGTAATGCCAACACCTATACGTTCCCAAAAAACCATTTTGATATTATTTATTTTAGAGCGTCTTTACATCATTTTAAAAATGTTGACCATCTGGTAGGAAAATTGATTAAAGACGCTTTAAAACCTAATGGTTTTTTAATTATCGATGAATATGTTGGCCCAAATAGACTGCAATTTTCAAAAAATCAAATAACAGCCATTAACAAAGCCATTACATTAATTCCAAAAAAATATAGAAAACGTTATAAATTAAATTTATACAAAAACAAAATTTCTGGTTCTGGGTTACTTCGAATGAAAATAGCTGATCCTTCTGAATGTATCGATTCAGAAAATATATTACCATCTATTCACAATAACTTTGAAACTATTTATGAAGCAAATTATGGCGGAAATATATTGGCGGCTGCACTAAAAGATATAGCGCATCATTTTAGAGAAATAAATTCAGAAAAAGAAATTATTTTAAATAATTTATTTGAATTTGAAGATGACTATTTAAAAAAACATCCAAGCGATTTTGTTTTTGGTATTTACAAGCCATTAACACTATAAATCAATTACTTAAAACCAAGTTACAAGGCATTAGATACAAGATCGCTACGCTGTAAAAACCAAGAAATAAGGCTATATCTCGTCTTGACTCTTGGTTCTCATAATCTTGATTCTTAGCAAGTTTAAACAATCTCTATACTACACCCGACACAAGATTCTTGTAATTCTATTGATTAAATATTACTTTTTATAAACATGAGGGTTTTTTCGAATACCTTTTTTAAAAAATTTTCTAACAAACATTCTTAAATTCCCATCTACATCCAAAATAAAATTTGTGAGTGTTTCATTTGGTCGTCCTCTATATTTAGTAACATGAAATTTATCAGTTTCTTTTAAAGGCTCATTACTAAAATAATAGTTAGAAATACAACATCTGCTTTTATCTACAGTAACCTTATTAACTGAGTGCCATGACCTATCGTGCGTAGCCATTACAATTAGCCTATTAAACTTACTCTCTATTAAAATAGGATCTTTTTTTGGGCCTTTTGGCCAAACTTCTAAATGTCCGCCATTTTCTTTCTCCCAATTAGGGGTCACATAATACAACAAGTTTAAAACACGCCATCGTTCGCGTTCGGCATCATGAGAATTATCTAAGTGTGGGTTTAAGAAATTATTTTTAGCCATTAATGAAAGTCCACCAGCATATAGAGATTGATCTGCATACAAGGATTTCACATCACATATTTCACCAATTAAATCTACAATTCGTTTATCTTGAAATGCATAAATGACATCTTCCAATAAGGTATTATGCTTATCCATTTGCGCCGAAACATATTTATATTCTCGAATAGTTTTTAAACATCTCATATCTTTCTTAACTGGAAAAGCATCAAAACACTTTTTTGCTAATGGCTCAGGCAATAAACTATCTATATAAAAATATCCAATACTATCTTTTGATGCTGCATAATTTACAGATAACTCACTTTTTACACTATTTAGTTTAGTATATATTAAGTTTGATATTTCTTCCTTTGATAACAAATTCACACTCATTTTATTCAATTGCAATTTAAAGCTTTTATATAAAAAGTATTATTAAACTTTCTAAAAAGTATATTTGTAACATATTTTAGCGGTAATGATTTCAATTTTAATACCAGTATATAATTATAATATTACGCATCTTGTAATAGAGATTCATAAACAACTTAGCATTAGTGATGTTGATTTTGAGATTTTATGTTTAGAAGATGGCTCTGATAATGAATATGTTAAACAAAATAAAACAATAAATACACTAACAAACACAAAACAAGTAATTTCTAAAATTAATGTTGGACGTATTTCCACAAGACAATTATTATGTAATGAAGCTAAATATAGCTGGCTTCTCTTTTTAGATGCTGATGTAATACCCAAAAAGTCTCATTTTATTTCTGATTATATAAACTTAATAAATTCCAAATATGAAGCCATATTTGGTGGTTTTACTTATTCATCTGAAAAACCAGGTTCAAATTATATGCTTAGATGGACCTATGGAAAAAACAATGAAGAAGTTCTATCAAGCAAAAGAAATAAAAACCCATATAAAGTTATTATTTCAGCAAATTTTTTAATAAGAAAAACAGTTTTTGATCAAATAAATTCTCAGATTAAAGGAAATGCTTACGGGTTTGACAACTATTTTGCTAGCTTATTAAAATCTGAAAAAATAAAAATTTTACATATTGATAATGAAGTTTATCACAAAGGTATTGAAACAAATGCATGTTATTTAGAAAAAAAAGAGGCCGCTGCAAAAACACTATTAACGTTATACAAATCGGGTAAAACACAAAACCATGATAATGATTTACTTGGTTTGTTTATTAAATTAAAGAGTTATAAGCTAAATTATTTATTTGTGCTATTTTATAAGCTATTTCACAATATTTTAAGAAAAAATATTTTGAGCTCAAACCCATCAATAAAATTATTACAATTGTATAGAATTAGCTTTATGTGTTATACAGATTTAAATTAAACTAAGATGTCTAGACAACCTTTTTTTTCGGTAGTTATTCCTCTATATAACAAGGAACTTTATATTGAAGCAACTTTAAAAAGTGTGTTAAATCAAACCTTTGAAAATTTTGAGATTATAGTTATAAACGATGGGTCTACTGATAATAGTTTCAATAAAGTTAAAGACATCAATGACAAAAGAATAAAACTCTATTCTACAGAAAACAAAGGTGTTTCTCATGCTAGAAATTTTGGTATTAAAAAGTCTAAGGCAAATCTAATTGCTTTTTTAGATGCTGATGATATATGGTACAACCATCATTTAGAAGATTTAAAACAACTATTTGTGGTTTATCCAAATTGTGGTTTGTATTGCAAAGCTTATGTAAAGCAGCAAAATAATTTTATAATTGAATCTGTTTATAAGAATATTCCGAAACAAGTAAACTGGATGGGAATTATTGATGATTATTTTGAATCTAGTTTAATCAATTGTGTTGCTTGGACTTCGGCAGTAGCGATTCCAAAACAAACACTTGAAGATATAAATAATTTTGATGAGTCTATAACACTCGGAGCTGGTGAAGATATAGATTTATGGTTAAGAATAGCCTTAAAACACCCTGTTGCTTTTTATAATAAAATTAGTGCCATTCATAAATTACATGCAAAAAATAGAATTAGTAACTCAAATACTAATGACCGAAAATTTATAAATTTGGACAAATATGAATCTTTAACTAAAAAAAACAAATCTTTAAAAGCTTACTTAGATTTAAATAGATATTCCATTGCCATACAATACAGGTTGATTGGAAATACAACTAAAGCAAATGACTATATTGGGAAAATAAATGAAAATAATTTAAATAAAAAACAGGTTTTTTTACTAAAATCTAATATTGTTTTTCTTAAACTCTTATTACACCTTAAAAGGTATTTAAAAACTATTAATATTAACTTAAGTACTTATAAATAAAACTATTTTAAAAAAGGAATTTAATAATCTAAAGCACTTCTCCACTTTTCAGCTATAGCCTCTTTACTAAATTTTTGCACACTTTGCAATGTGTTTTTTCTTAATTTGTTTAGTAGATTTTCATCATTTGCAATACTTTTAAATGCTTTAGATAATTCGTTTACACCATAAGTTTCAAGCAGTATCCCATTAACATTATGTTCTATAATTTCTGAGGGCCCTGTTTCACAGTTTATCGCGATAACTGGTGTTCCTAAAGCCAAAGATTCTATTAAAACCAAAGGAAAACCTTCGTAAAAAATAGTTAATACAGTACATAATGCATACTTCATATATACAAACGGATTACTTTTAAATGACTCAAATATTACAAAATTTTGAATATTTAAACTAACTACTAACTGTTTATAATAATTTTCATCTGGACCATCTCCTAAAATAATTAATTTTGTGCCACCTTTATATATATCTGATATGGCGTATGCTTCAATTAACAAGGAAATATTCTTACTTCCTTCATCTAACCTACCACAATACAAAATATATGGAAATAAAATATTTATAGGTTCTTTTGATTGAAAATTTATTGCATCAAAATCTACAGTGTTTTCAATAGAAACCATTTCATTTTTTTTATGGAAAGGTTTTATTAAATCTAGTAGTGCTTCATTGACAGCTACTATTTTAAATGCATCTTTTAATAACCATTTTTTTAAACCTAGGTTCTTTTGAACTTCTTTTTTGTAAGATGAACTGTGAATAACATAAAATATTTTAAGTTTTCGATAAACATATTTACAAACACCTAATTCATTCAACAATCCACTATTTCTTAATCTATTGTCAATTATAGCATCAAACCTATTCACTTTTAGATATCTTTTGAAAAGAATGATACGCTTTATTTTATAAAATAGAGAGTTGTTATTATCTTTTAATTTCCCAAGATTAAAGATTTCCCCTTTATATTCATAAGAAATAATATTAGAGATTAATACAATATGAACATCGTAACCCAATTCTGTTAACATTATGGATTGCATTGCCGCAGAGCGCTCTGCACCTCCTAAGCCTAAAGATGGTGTAACAATACAAACTTTCATAGTTTTTAGTTCATCATTTTATCAATACTTAATATCGAGTCATAATCCTTGTTATTCAA
>JBAQZZ010000238.1:0-65596 GCA_049791475.1 Flavobacteriaceae bacterium
TGGTTGCACTCCCACAATGGTTATATTTTTATTTTTTTCTTTGAGATATTTTGAAGTTCCAGTTATGGTTCCCGTAGTGCCCATAGTTGCAACAAAATGTGTAATTTTTCCTTTTGTTGCTTCCCAAATTTCAGGGCCTGTGGTTTTATAATGTGCTTTCCAATTGGCATCATTTTCAAACTGATTTAATAAGGTGTACCCTTTTTCATCTCTTAGTTTAAACGCCAAATCTCGGGAACCTTCAATTCCAATATCTGAAGCTGTTAATATAACTTCAGCGCCATAAGCTCGCATTGTTTTAATGCGTTCTTCGGTTGAATTTTCAGGCATGATCAACACCATATTCAATCCTAGTAACTTAGAAATAAATGCTAATGCAATTCCTGTATTTCCGCTAGTGGCTTCAACAAGTGTATCCCCTTTTTTAATATCTCCTCGTTTTAATGCCTCATTAATCATATTAAAAGCAGGCCTGTCTTTTACGCTTCCTCCTGGATTATTTCCTTCTAGTTTTAAAAACAGCCTGACTCCTTTTTTAGAAATAAGGTGTGTTGCTTCTACCAAAGGTGTATTTCCTATTTGGCCTAATATGCTATTCTCGAATGCCATTCTTTTTTGGTCTGATTTTAATTTCTGTTTGATAGGTGACTAATGAATTTTCTGGAACAGATTGAGTAATCCAAACGTTAGCTCCAATAATACTATTTGCGCCTATAACAATATCGCCTCCTAAAATTGTGGCATTTGCATAAATACACACATTATCCTGAATGGTAGGGTGTCTTTTGGTTTTAGCTAAGCTCTTGCTTACTTGAATACCACCCAAAGTAACGCCTTGATAAATTTTAACTTGATTACCCAATATGGCGGTTTCTCCAATTACTATTCCAGTACCATGATCGATATAAAAAGATGCTCCAATAATTGCTCCTGGATGGATGTCTATTCCTGTAATTCCATGAACATATTCACTCATCATTCTAGGAAGAATATAAACGCCTAATTTATAAAGTGAATAACTTAATCTGTAAATTGAAATAGCATGAAAACCAGGATATGCTAAATAAATTTCTTGTAAAGAATGCGACGCTGGGTCGTTTTTTTCAAATGCTATCGCATCTAAATCTAGCCTTTTTCTAATATCTGGAAGTTCTTTCTGAAATGTGTCCCAAATTTGTTTTCCATTTTCAATCTCTAATGAAGTGAGTATCTTAAGAAAAGTTTCTTCTAAATAATCACTGTGAGCTTCTTCTTGATTGCAATCAAACAACGAATAAAACAGACGTTTTGTAAACGTTTTTACGGTATCTTTTAGGCAAACATTGTAACTTTTCATTAACTCGCACTTAGCATTAAAGTATCTTTTAAATTAAAATTGTTCTTGAAAGAAAAATAAAACAAGACCATTGGGTTCTAATATAGAAAAACTTCTATGACCCCACGATTGATTTGTTATTTCCTGCTTGAAAGATAATCCTACTGATTTATACTTATCAAATAATTCATCAATATTACAAACTTGAATGCACATAAAAACACCTTTAGGAGTTCGATAATCCAACCCAATGTTTTGGTCTTTGCTTTTATTTGGGAGCTTCAATACTTCAATAAAACCATTACCTGCATTAAACAAAGACCCCTTATCATTTAGATTTCTATCCCAAAAATGTTCTAAATTAAAACCAAGCTTTTTTTCATAAAATGCTATAGTATCAATATAATTATTAGTAAAATAGGTAAATCTAAACTGTCCTTGATTTTTCATACAGTATACTAACGTGTTTAAAAAGAATCAAATTTTAATTGATTAATTAATTAATAGCTTGAACAACTGCTTTTGGCGCTTCTTTACGTGTGCCATCAAATCCATCAATTCCACTTACGGTTGTATATTTTAAAACATACTTTTTACCTGGATTGATAATTCTATAAGCTGCTTGACACATTAAAGTTGCTTCATGAAAACCGCATAAAATTAATTTCAACTTTTCAGGATACGTATTCACGTCACCAATCGCAAATATACCAGGTATATTGGTTTGGTAATTTGCAGCATTATCTACTTTTATAGCATTTTTCTCAATATCTAATCCCCAATTCCCAATTGGCCCTAATTTTGGAGATAAGCCGAATAGTGGAATAAAATGGTCGGTTTCCAAAAGGAATTCTTCTCCTTCCTTTGGTGTAATAGTCACAGATTCTATTTCACATTCACCATTTAAACCCGTAACCTCAGCTGGCGTAATTAATTTTATTTTATTTAGAAGTGTTAACTCTCTCACTTTTTCAACAGAATCTAGCGCGCCTCTAAACTCATTCCTTCTATGAATTAAGGTTACAGATGAAGCCACATCCGTTAAAAAGATACTCCAATCTAAGGCAGAATCTCCTCCACCAGAAATCACTACTTTTTTATCTCTATAAAACTCTGGGTCTTTAATAATGTATTCAACACCTTTATCTTCGTAATCTGTAATACCATCAATAGCTGGTTTTCTTGGTTCGAAAGAACCCAAACCCCCAGCAATGGCAACCACTGGCGCTTGGTGCTTTGTACCTTTATTAGTTGTAACTATAAACGATCCATCGTCTTGCTTTTCTATAGTTTCTGCACGTTCGCCTAAAGTAAATCCGGGTTCGAATTGTTTCCCTTGTTCTAGTAAATTTTTAGTTAAATCACCAGCTAAAATCTCTGGAAATCCAGGAATATCATAAATTGGTTTTTTGGGATAGATCTCTGAACATTGACCACCAGGTTGCGGTAATGCATCAATTAAATGACATTTTAATTTTAATAATCCTGCCTCAAAAACTGTAAATAATCCAGTTGGTCCCGCGCCTATGATGAGTATATCTGTTTTAATCATTTTAAGATTCTCTTTTTTCAATTAATCCTTTTGTGAATTCGTTTAGTGTTTCCACTTTTTCTTCGAAATCACCTTTTATTGTTTTTCTGAATTCGTTTAAATTCTTCACTAAATCATCTACATTTTCAGGAATAACATCCTCAAAAAACTGGCGTAAACGTTTAGCTGTTGTTGGCGATTTACCGTTAGTCGAAATCGCTACTTTTACATTACCTTTTGTTACAATACCGCCCATATAAAAATCACAATATGGCGGATTATCTGCAACATTTACCAATTTGGCTTCAACTCTACAATCTTTCCAAACTTGCACATTCACCTCAGGAATATCTGTCGTGGCTACAACCATATGCTTTCCTTTTAAATATCTTTTTTTGTAAACATCTTCAACCAAAGTTACGCATCCTTTTTTTGCTAGCGAAACGGTGCCTTCTCTAAACATGGGCGACACCATAGTAACGTGTGCATCGGGACTCGATTTTAATAAAAACGTTAATTTTTCTTCAGCTACATTGCCTCCTCCAACAATCAATACATTGAGACTTTTCGCTTTTAAAAAAATAGGATATAAATTATTTCTTTCCATAATTTATGTCTTTACAACTTCACTATATATAGCGCCTAAAATGGCACGTTCTTTTACTACATCGCCAATTACAATAATTGCAGGTGATGATAATTGCTTTTCTTGAACAATTTGTTGAATATTACGAATGGTACCGATACCAACATTTTCAGTCGATTGTGTTCCGTTTTGAATAATGGCAACGTGTGTGTTTCGCTTATTTTCGGCATAAAATATTTTAACAATCTCATTCAACTTATGCATGCCCATTAAAATAACAATAGTTGCAGTAGATTTTGCTGCTAGACTCACATCGCTTGATAGCGCATGGTTTTTGGTTGTGGCTGTAACTACCCAAAAACTTTCAGAAACACCTCGTTTGGTTAATGGAATTCCTTGATAAGCTGGCACTGCTAAAGCTGATGAAATACCAGGAACCACATGGGTTTCTATACCATAACCTCTTACATAATCGATCTCCTCAGCGCCACGACCAAAAATAAATGGATCGCCGCCTTTTAAGCGCACCACATGCCCTTTTTCTTTGGCTTTACTAACAATAAGTTCGTTGATTTGTTCTTGCTGAAAAGCATAACACCCTCTGCGTTTCCCCACAAAAATACGCTCGGTTTCTTCAGGAGCATACTCAAGTAACTCTTCATTTATAAGCGCATCGTATAAAATAACATCTGCCGATTTGATTGCCTTTATTGCTTTAAGCGTAATTAAATCTACATCGCCAGGACCTGCGCCTACTACCGTTAATTTCCCCCTAAAAAGCCCCCTAACCCCCGAAGGGGGAATTGGATTCTCTATATCTATATTTTTATTTTTATTATTCATTTAATAAAAAAAGCCCATTAATTGACCATGAAAACTTTTTAAATTGCTTTTCTATGTAATGCGTTTGTTTCTGAGTCTCTAAATGCTCTTACTTTCTGTAAAAAAGCGTTTGCATTTTGAATATATTTAGACGCAAAATCTTCAGTTGGTGCAAATTTATTAATTTGATAGATTAAATCAGAGAAAGACACGCCTAAATCTATGCGTTTGCTTTCAATAAATAATTCATCAAACTGGCTAATAATACCGGCATGTGTATTTGTTCTCTTGTTTTCAGCTAATAATAACGCTTTCGCAGAATTAACTAACGAACTATAAGCGTGATAAATAGCACTTGAAAATACTTTATTATCAAATGCCGTTTTTGCATTATCAATCTTTTCCTCACTTTCTAAGAACAACGTTGCAATTAAATCGATAACTACACCTGCACATTCGCCAATACCAATTTCCTTAACGTATTTTTCCTCTTCTCCCCAATCGATAAAATCATCTTGAGTCAGGTTAGTAACATCTTGCAAATCATTTAAAAAATCATAAAAATACTTTTGACCTTGGTCTTTATAATACGCAACGAAAGATCTACCATTCGAATGTGTTTCAAAATCGTCTAAAATACGTTTTAAAGCTTCTGGACCTCTTTTACTTGGTACTTTAGCCACTTTATCAGCAAAAACGCCATTTCCATCTCCTAAATTTCCACCACCCAACAGTACTTGTAAAGCTGGCGCTACTAATTTATCGGGAGTTCTTACCGTCATGCCTTGGAAGCCAATATTTGCCATATTATGCTGTCCGCAAGCATTCATACAACCACTAATTTTAATCACTAAATCTTTGTTCTTTAAATATTGTGGATATTCTGCTTTAAGCATACGCTCCAATTCTACAGAAATTCCTGTACTACTTGCTATGCCTAAATTACAAGTGTCTGTTCCTGGGCAAGCTGTAATATCAATAGCTTTGTTATAACCTGATTCTACAAAACCTAATTTTTCTAATTCAGTATAAAAAAATGGCACTAATTCTCTTTTCACAAAAGGAATCACAATATTTTGACGAAGTGATAATCGAATTTCGCCAGCTGCATAATTTTCAACCAAATCAGCTAATAAACGTGCTTTATCAGTATAAAAATCGCCTAACAAAACTTTAATACCAATGGCCACATAACCTTCCTGTTTTTGAGGTATTAGGTTTGTTGATTTCCAAGTTTCAAAAGCTTGTTGATCGTTTATTGTTACTAAAGGAATTTCAGCAACTTCAACTGGTTTTGAAGCTACATAAGCATCCGCATTAATAGCTACAGTTTTAAACTCAATCGCACTTTGTTCTTCCTCAACTAAACTTTTAAAAGCTTCTAAACCAATAGCTTTTATTAAGAATTTCATTCTCGCTTTGGCACGACTTTTACGTTCTCCGTGACGATCAAAAACTCTTAAAACACCCTCCATTACTGGAATGATTTTATCTGTTTCTAGAAATTCATATAATACATCGGCATGTCGCGGTTGAGACCCTAATCCGCCACCAATCATCACTTTAAATCCACGAATGCCATTTTCTACTTTGGCAATAAAACCTAAATCGTGCATGTATGATAACCCAGTATCTTCGTCAGATGATGAAAAAGACACTTTAAATTTTCGTCCCATTTCTTGACAAATTGGGTTACGCAAAAAGAATTTGAATAGCGCATCTGCATAAGGTGATACATCAAATGGTTCATCAATATCAATACCTGCAGTTTCACTAGCTGTTACATTTCTTACAGTATTTCCACATGCTTCACGCAACGTTACATCATCTCGTTCTAATTCAGCCCACAATTCTGGCGTTCTATTTAAATCTACATAATGAATTTGAATATCTTGACGTGTTGTAATGTGTAAACGTCCACGAGAATATTTATCTGACACATCAGAAATTCTTCTTAGTTGATTACTTTTTACTTTTCCGTATGGTAATTTTATACGAATCATTTGCACGCCTTCTTGACGCTGACCATAAACACCTCTCGCTAACCGTAAACTTCTAAATTTTTCTTCGTCTATTTTTCCGTTATGAAAAAGCTGAATTTTATTAGCTAATTCTATAATGTCGTTTTCAACAATCGGATTTTCTATTTCTGTTCTAAAACTTTGCATTTTCCCCACCCGACCTCCCCAAAGGGGAGGAGCTCTTTATTAGGTAATTTTTAGTTATACTTAATTTATATGTTTATCCTTATACCATTTCGGGGTTAAGGGATTATTGAATAAAACCAGCCCCAACGGTATTATTATTTTGTGAATCGATTAAAATGAACGACCCATTTGTTCTATGATTTTTAAATTGATCGTAGAAAATTGGTTTGTTTAATTTGAATGTTACCGAGGCAATATCATTGATATTTAAACCAGTTACATCTTTTTCAATTCCTGAATAATCTGGATTAATTTTATGATTAATTCTATCAACTTTAGCCAACACTTTATTAATACCATGTTGTACCACATATTTTGTTCCAACGGTGAGTTGCTGAGAATCCATCCAACAAACATTGGCTGTAAATTGTTTTTCGATAGTTGGTAAATCGCCTTCTTTAACAATCATATCACCACGACTTACATTGATATCGTTTTCTAAAGTAATGGTAACCGATGAGCGTCTTGAAGCCGTTTCATACTTTTCATCATAAACATAAATATCCTTTATTTTAGATCTTGTTTTCGAAGGCAATACCATAATATCATCACCAACACTTAAATCACCACCGTAAACTTTTCCTGCATAGCCTCTGTAATCATGAAACTCTTCCGTTTTCGGACGAATAACGTATTGCACAGGAAAACGTGGCGTACCTATATTAAAAATATCTGCTTTTTGAATTTTCTCTAAATGTTCTAATAAAGCCTCGCCTTTATACCAAGACATTTTATCAGACTTGTTAACCACATTATCACCCTTTAAAGCACTTACCGGAATAAAGGTGATTTTCTGATCCTGATAATCTCTTTTACTCATCAATTCCTGAAAATCAGCCTTAATTTTATTATAAGTATCTTCAGAATAATCAACCAAATCCATCTTATTTATAGCCACTACAACATCTTTAATTCTCAATAAATTATTGATGAAAAAGTGACGATTGGTTTGCTCAATAACGCCTTTTCTCGCATCAATTAAAATGATAGATGCTTGTGATGTTGAAGCTCCTGTAACCATATTTCGTGTATATTCCACATGGCCAGGTGTATCGGCAATGATGTAACTTTTCTTTTTTGTTGAAAAATAAATATGTGCGACATCTATGGTGATGCCTTGTTCTCTTTCAGCGACTAAACCATCCGTTGCTAATGAAAAATCAAGGTAGTCGTAACCACGTTGCTTACTTGTTTTTTCAATGGCTTCTAACTTATCAGAAGTTAATGATTTAGTATCGTAAAGAATTCGACCAATCAAGGTGCTTTTCCCATCATCTACACTTCCTGCTGTTGCTATTTTTAATACTTCCATCCTCTCCCCAACCCTCTCCAAAGGAGAGGGAGTTCTTTACGGGTTATATTTTAAAATTTGTTTTTATTCTTTTTACTTTTTGTGTGCAGGCCTGCTAATTCCCCCTTTGGGGGTTAGGGGGATTAAAAGTACCCTTGTTGTTTACGTTTTTCCATGGCTGCTTCAGAGCGCTTATCATCAATACGCGCACCACGTTCTGAAATTGTGGAATCTCTAATTTCCTCAACAACTTTGGTAATTGTTGATGCTTCTGAAAGTACAGCAGCTGTACAACTCATATCGCCAACGGTTCTAAAACGAACCATTTCTTCAATCACTTCTTCATTATCGTCTCTGTAAACTATACCGTCTTCCGCAGACCAAATCATGCCATCTCTTAAGAAGACGCTACGTTTATGTGCAAAATAAATTGATGGAATTTCAATATTTTCTTCCTCTATATAAGACCAAACATCTAATTCTGTCCAGTTTGAAATGGGAAAAACACGAACGTTTTGACCATGTTCAATTTCACCATTTAGCATATCAAATAATTCAGGCCTTTGATTTTTCTCATCCCATTGTCCGAAATCATCTCTAACAGAAAAAATACGTTCTTTAGCTCTTGCTTTTTCTTCATCACGACGTGCACCGCCAATACAAGCATCAAATTTAAATTCTTCAATGGCATCTAAAAGTGTGGTGGTTTGCAACATATTTCTACTTGCATAACGCCCAGATTCCTCTTTCACTTTTCCTTCGTCAATTGAATCTTGCACATTTCTCACAATTAAGTCTAACCCTAATTCTTTACATAAACGGTCTCTAAATTCAATAGTTTCTGGGAAGTTGTGCCCTGTATCAATATGCATTAAAGGAAATGGCACTTTTGCAGGATAGAAAGCTTTTACGGCTAATCGCACCAAAGTGATGGAATCTTTTCCTCCCGAAAATAACAACACAGGTTTTTCAAACTGTGCCGCTACTTCTCTCATAATATAAATAGCCTCATTTTCAAGTGAGTTTATATGTGATGTATCTTTTTTCATAATAAAAAGCCCCCTAACCCCCGAAGGGGGAACTCTTACTCGGGCATATTAAGAGTTTTGTTGTTTTATTTTTTTTACTGTTTACTGCCTACTGATAACTGCTTACTTATTTAAATTAAGTGTGCAAACCACACTCTCTGTTTTCTAAAGCTTTTGTTGGATCGAAGTATTTAAACTCGTTAGGCAGGTTATTCTCAATTAAATAATTATCTAAATCGGCATCAGACCAATAGTAAAACGGGCTCACTTTTAATACACCGTCTTTACTTAAACTGAAAATTCCAATACTGTCTCTAAACGCTGTTTGCCCTTGACGTAAGTTTGTAAACCATACTTTTGGTTTATGCGCATCCATGGCTCGTTTAAAAGGTTCTAACTTTACTTGTTCAGTAAACAATGCGTGTTCAGGCGCATCAACATTTGGTATTCCTAAAACCACATCGCGGTGCGCTGATGTTTGTTTAGGCACGTATAAAAAAATGTTTAAATCTAACTCTTTAATGACCTGTTCGGCATGCTTGTATGTTTGTGGTGTATTGTAACCTGTATCGCACCAAATTACAGGTGTTTTAGATTCTACGGCACTTACAGCTTGTAAAATAGCAGCTTCATAAGGTCTAAAATTTGTAGTTAAAACCGCTTCATTATTAAGCTCGAAAGCCATTTTAATAATTTCATACGGCGTTTTGTCTTTAAATTGACTATTTAATTTATCTAATTCTTTTTGTGTTACCATTGCCTTTTACTTATTATTTTCCCCATTTAATTGAATTCCAAATACGCTCGTGGAAAAAATACAATACCATTTTTGTAACTAACTCAATACCACCAATTGAAAATGCTAAATCTAATTTTCCAGTAATTAACCATGAAATTAAAATCGTATCTAAAGTACCTATGGTTCTCCAACTTAACGATTTTACAACACTACGCATTGGTTTCTCTGAAGCCGTATCTGTTTTATAACTCGTTTTTTCTTTTTCTGCTGAATTTACTAACACTTGAGTAATCATTTTATTCGATATTATATTAATCCTATCGATTTAATAGGAATTACAAATATAGAACATAAAATTAAAGTACAAAGAGGACTAACAATTTTTTAGAATAATGGAATATTTTGAAGAATGAAGAGCAGAAATAATTAAGAAGTCAAGGTTATTTTATGAAATTCTCAGTATTACTTGCTTGATAAATCTGCTAAAGTGGTATTTCTGAAAACTTGTAGTGTATTATCACGTACTTGAATCATGAGTTTATTTACGCTGCAAGTGGCTTCGTCGGGACAATCATCACACTTTTCGTAATAGTTTAAACTCACACACGGAATCATAGCAATTGGACCTTCTAAAACACGCATAACCTCGGTCATTAAAACTTCTGAAGGTTCCTTTCTAAGATAGTAACCCCCATGTTTCCCTTTTTTAGAGCCTAAAATTCCAGACTTTCTTAAAGAGAGTAAAATGCTTTCTAAAAACTTTTGTGGTATTTGCTCGCTTTTTGCAATTTCGCTTACTTGAACAGGATTTTCACTTTCTGAACGTGCAATAAAGGTTAGTGCTTTTAGTCCGTATTTTGTTTTTTTAGATAGCATCTTGCTAATATAGGGAATTTAGGAAAAGTGAATTCCTATAAAATTCAAATTTTTAACTTAATTTTTCAAACAAAAAAATAATTAATTTTCATAAATTGCAAATTAACTTATAACAATATCAGGTGCTTCTAAAAGAAAAAATATCGATTCAGAATTTTGAAGATAAAAAATTTAAAATTAGACTTATAGAATCTGAAAAAGATACAGAAGCTGCTTTTACACATTATTTACATAATCATAAAAATGGAGTATCTAAATTCTACAAACCTGATGCAATAGAGCACGTTAAAAACTTATTTGAATATAAATTTCCAGAAGATAAAATTTCAAATTTAGTGGCCGAAGAAGCTCTTCAATATTTAATTTTCCAACAAGATAATGTTCCTTTTCCAGCACCTAAAAAACCTGAATTTAAGTTTATTGACTTATTCGCAGGAATTGGCGGTTTTAGATTAGCCTTTCAAAATCTTAAAGGGAAATGTGTTTTTACAAGCGAATGGGATAAATATTCCAAACAAACTTACAGAGCAAATTTTGGAGAAGTTCCTTTTGGAGATATTACAAAAAAAGAAACCAAAAATTACATTCCAGATGGGTTTGATATTTTGTGTGCTGGATTTCCTTGTCAAGCGTTTTCGATTGCAGGGAAACGTGGTGGATTTGAAGACACAAGAGGAACTTTATTTTTTGACGTAGCTGAAATCATAAAAAAGAAAAAACCAAAAGCCATTTTTCTAGAAAATGTTAAAGGCCTAAGAAGTCACGACAAAGGAAAAACTTTAGCAACAATTCTAAATGTATTACGTGAAGATTTAGGATATTTTGTTCCTGAACCTCAAATAATGAACGCAAAAGAATTTGGCGTTCCTCAAAACAGGGAACGAATTTTCATAGTAGGATTTAGAAAAGATTTAGAAGTTACAGAATTTGAATACCCAAAACCAATTAAGAAAAAACCAACTCTTAAAGATATTTTAGAAACAGAAACCGTTTCTGTAAAATATTATTTATCAGAAACATATGTAAAAACTTTAAGAAACCACAAAGCAAGACATGAAAGTAAAGGTAATGGTTTTGGTTACGAAATTATTCCAAATACTGGAACTGCTAACGCTGTTGTTTGTGGTGGAATGGGAAGAGAAAGGAATTTAGTTTACGATTTTAGATTAACAGATTTCACTCCAATAACTCATATAACGGGAGAAGTAAATAGAGAAGGAATCCGTAAAATGACACCAAGAGAATGGGCAAGATTACAAGGGTTTCCAGATGATTATAAAATTATAGTTTCTGATGCTCAAGCATATAAACAATTTGGAAATTCAGTTGCAGTTCCTGCAATTCAAGCAACCGCAAAAAAGATTATAGAAAAACTTAAAACTTTATGATTACAGGAAATAAAGGCGAATGGAGTGAAATTTACACGCTATTCAAATTACTTGGTGACAAACAATTATTTCTTGGAAATAAAGACATTGAAAAATTAAAAGGAGTAGTTTATCCGATTTTACGTGTTTTAAGAACAGAAAATAACGGAGATTTTGAATACTCAATTCAAGATGAAATCATACTTATTTCTGGAGGAGAAGAAGTTTTAAAAATTGCAATTTCAGAATTTAAAGAAAAAGCAAAATTCTTACTTGACAAAATTAAAGCTAATAAAGAAAGAACTTTTTCAGTTCCCAAAATTGAGGCGTTTATGAAATCCATAAATCGTCTTTCTTTAAAAGCTAGTTCAACAGCAAAAACAGATATTACTATTATTGTTCACGACCAAAGAACGAATCAGCAACCAACTTTAGGGTTTAGTATCAAATCGCAATTAGGAAGTCCTTCCACTCTACTAAACGCTGGAAGAACAACAAACTTTATTTTCAAAATTTCTAATCAGAAATTAAGCGAATCAGATATTCAAAAGATTAATTCAATTGATTCAAGGAGTAAAATAATGGATAGAATTAATTCAGTTTTAAAATCAAAAGGACAATTTGATTTTGTGAAAACCGAAAGGCAAATATTCTCGAACAATTTAATTCTTATTGATAGTAAACTACCAGAAATATTATCTCAAATAGTTTATGAATTTTATTCTAGCAACAAATCAAGTGTTTTAGATTTAGTAGAAAATATGAATATTAAAAATCCTTTAGGTTTTGATATTTCAAACGAACATAAATTTTACGAATAAAAAATCAAACGTTTTTTAACCGACATTGCTTTGGGAATGATGCCCTCTAAAGTTTGGACTGGACAATATGATTCAACTGGCGGGTATTTGATAGTAAAAGAAAATGGAGATGTTTTATGTTACCATATTTACAACAAAAACGAATTTGAGGACTACTTATTTAATAATACAAAATTAGACACAGCTAGTTCAAGTAGACACGATTTTGGAATGATATACAAAGAAAATGGAAAATTATATTTTAAGCTAAATTTGCAAATAAGGTTTATAAAATAGTTTATTTTTCATATTGAATGATAAAATAATCTAATATCAATTCAAAGCCTCCTCTAAATCTATAATAATATCATCAACATGTTCTAATCCCACAGAAATACGTACCAAACCATCCGTAATATTAACAACCAATCTATCTTCTTCTGTTAAACTACTGTGTGTTGTACTTGCAGGATGTGTAACAATAGTTCTTGTATCACCCAAATTTGCAGAAAGCGAACACATTTTTATAGCATCAATAAACTTCCGGCCCGCTTCTATACCTCCTTTTATTTCAAAAGCCACAATATTGCCGCCTAATTTCATTTGCTTTTTAGCAACTTCGTATTGAGGATGCGATTTTAAAAATGGATATTTAACCCAATTTACTTGTGTATGATTTTCCAAAAACTCGGCGACTTTTAAAGCATTTTCACAATGTCTATCTACTCTAACAGCAAGTGTTTCTAAACTTTTTGATAATGTCCACGCATTAAAAGGCGATAATGCAGGCCCTGTATTTCTAGCGAATAAATAAATTTCTCTAATTAAATCTGCACTCCCAACGGTTACTCCTCCTAAAACACGTCCTTGTCCATCCATTAATTTAGTAGCTGAATGAATTACTAAATGTGCGCCATATTTTATAGGTTGTTGAATATAAGGTGTTGCAAAACAGTTATCAATAATTAAAATAAGATTGTGTTTTTTAGCAATACGTCCTAACAACTCCAAGTCAATAATATCAATCGCTGGATTTGTTGGAGATTCCGCATATAAAATTTTTGTTTTTGGGGTAATGAAGCTTTCAATAGTTTCTGGTTCATTAATATTGAAATAGCTTGTTTCAATTTGCCATTTGGGTAAATATTTGGTAAACATGGTATGGGTAGAACCAAATATGGATCGTGCCGAAACTATATGATCGCCACTTTCTAACAATGCAGCAAATGTTGAAAAAATAGCCGACATACCCGTTGCAAAAGCATAACCAGCTTCTGCACCTTCCATTTTACAAACTTTATCCACAAATTCAGTAGTATTTGGGTTTGTAAAACGGCTATAAATATTACGCTCTTTTTCTTCTTTGAATGAAGCACGCATATCTTCAGCATCCTCAAAAATAAATCCAGATGTTAAGTATAACGGACTTGTATGTTCTAGAAATTCAGTACGCTCTAATTGGGTACGAATGGCTTCGGTTTCAAATTGTTTTTTGTTACTCATTTTTCTTTTAATAGACTTTCAAACCTTTATTATTTAGATTTCCGTTTTCACGGGAATGACAATTTCAACTGAAATCTCAAAAAAATAAATTTTGAGAAATTTTTTCTCAATTTATATATTTCGACAACCTCAAAATATCTCCGAAAACCCCTCTAGCTGTTACTTCTGCTCCTGCTCCTGCACCTTGAATGACAATTGGTTGTTCGCCGTAACTTTCAGTAAAAATCTCAAAAATAGCGTCACTTCCTTTTACATGACCTAAGGTGCTATCTTCTGGAATTGATACTAATTTCACTTCCAAATGCCCTTTGTCTTGCGATAAATCACCCGACAAATCTCCAACATATCGCAATACAAAACCTGCTTTTTGGTCGTTCTTAATTTTTTGATATTGGTCATCTAAAACAGTCAACTGCTTTAAAAACGATTCTACAGATATATTTTGATAAGCTTCTGGAATTAAATTCTCTACTGAAACATCTTCAAACTCATTTTGCAAATCTAACTCTCTTGCAAGGATTAACAACTTTCTTGCAACATCATTTCCAGAAAAATCTTCACGTGGATCTGGTTCTGTGAAACCTTTATCAATAGTTTCTTGAATGATTTCACTAAATGGCTTATTTTCAACTGAAAACTTGTTGAATAAATAACTCAATGTTCCTGAAAATACACCTCGAATTCTAGTAATATTCTCTCCCGATTCGTGCAATAATTTAATGGTATCAATTAACGGTAAACCTGCGCCAACTGTAGTTTCATATAAATATTGTTTGTTATTTAATTTTAGCTGAACTCGTAATTCTTTATAAAACTCGTGAGAAACGGTATTAGCTACTTTATTTGATGATACTAAATCGAAACCAGCCTCAACTAATGGTATATAATTTTCATAAAATGTTGAACTAGCCGTATTATCAACAGCAATTAAATTCTCTAAATGATTAGCTTCAGCAAAATCTACAATTTGTTGAATAGCGTTTTCTTTGGAAGTTGATTTTATAGCTTTCTGCCAATTGGCATCAACTCCTTTTTTACTTAAAAGTAATTGTTTAGAATTCGCAATAGCAAAAACATTTAAGTTAATGCCTTTACGTTTTTCAATATCACCTTTTGATTTTAAAATCTGATTTATCAAAGCGCCACCAACGCCTCCATGCCCAAAAATAGCGATATTTATTTTCTTTGAAATTCCGAAAACTTCACCATGAATCACATTCATCGCTTTATGCAATTGCGTCTTTTTAACTACCAAACTCACATTTCTACCTGTAACGGTATTATTGAAAAGTAACGGTGTAATTTGATTTTTAATAAGCGCATTAAATGGTTTATGAAACGAACTGAGCTCAATACCGATAATAGATATTACTGCTACATCATCAACCACTTCTATCTTATTCACATCTTGCGAATAGAAATCTTTTTCAAACTCGCGCTCTAAAGCAATAACCGCTTGAGTAGCTTGGTCGGCGTCAATGATTAATCCAATACCGCGTTCTGAAGAGCCTTGGGAAATAATACTCACACTGATATCTCTATCACTCAATGCTCTAAAAATTCTAGCATCTACTCCAATTTTCCCTAACAATCCACGTCCTTCTAAATTTAAAAGTGCCACATTATCTAAAACTGATAATGATGTTACTTCTTTAGAACTTGGTTTTGCAGTAATTAATGTGCCTTCATCATCCGAATTGAACGTATTCAATATTCTTAAATTGATGTTTTTCTCAACTAGCGGAATGATGGTTTTCGCATGTAAAACAGTTGTTCCAAAATTGGCTAATTCGTTGGCTTCACTAAACGATAATTCTCTAATTTTTTGAGCATCTTCAACAAAATCTGGGTTTGCCGTATAAATACCGCTTACATGCGTGTAATTTTGCAACTCTTCAGCATCTAAATAATTGGCTAATAAAGCGGCTGTATAATTACTTCCGTTTCTACCTAATGTTGTCGTTTCGTTATTTGAATTTGATGCAATAAAACCAGTTACCACATTAACGACATCTTTATTTTCTTTAAAATATTGCTTAACATTATCTTTTGAAAGCTGCCCTATAGGTTGCGCATTGCCAAAATTTCCATCGGTTTTAATGAGTTTTCTTGAATCTGTTACTTTGGCTTTTATTTGGTTTTGATTCAATAATTCTGAAACCATTTTAACCGACAGCAACTCACCTTGAGCTAAAATTTCATCTTTCGTTTTTTTGCTGTAATCACGTAATAAACTTACGCCTTCAAAAAGCTTTTCTAAAATTGAAAATTCTTCTGAAAAATCTATAGACTTGAAAGGTTCCTTTTGGTAATTTTTAAACGCTTCAAAAGTTGTTTTATAATCCTGACCTTTGTATGATTTATCAAGAATTTCCTCAAGTTTATCAGTCGCATTTCCACGTGCAGAAACTACCACCGTGATTTTTTCGCCTGAATCCACTTTATTCTTAATGATAGAAATTACTTTCTCCAAGCCTTCTCCATTAGCTAAAGATTTTCCACCAAACTTTAATACTTTCATTTTTTTCTTTTTAGAATCTGGCACAAATATGCCTTCAACAATTTTTTCCAATTGCTCATACTCCATTAAAAATGCATCATGCCCGTGTACCGAATGTATTTCGTTATAGGTTACGTTAGCATGGGTAACTGCTAATTGCTTGTGTGTTTGCCTATTTTCTTCGGCTGTAAAAAACAAATCAGAATCTACTCCAACAATATGAATGTTCGCTTCAATACCTTCCAAAACATTTAAATCTGCTTTTCGGTTTTTAGTAACATCTATGGTTTTTAAAAGCTGATTCATCAGTTTATAAGCTGACAATTGAAAACGTTCTTGTAACTTTTTACCATGATGCAACAGCCAACTTTCGACATTAAAAATCTCTAAATCTTCGTTTTTTGAACGCTGAAAACGTTCTTTAAAAGATTCTGGAGTTCGGTAACATAACATGGCATGCATTCTCGCATCGTGCACAGGGCTTCTTGAATTTAATAAAAATTGCTCTTGTATTTGGCAGTTAGCAATAAGCCAATCGGTAGATTTCCAATCGGTTGCTACAGTAATTAAATGCTCGGTAAAATCTGGTTTTAAAACTGCCATTTCCCAAGCAATGCCTCCACCTAATGAACCGCCAATAGTGGCGAATAGTTTTTCGATTTTTAATTCTTTTAAACCAATTAAAAAAATACTTGCTACATCTCGTGCTACAAAATCTTTATAGTTTTCAATTACAAAACCGTCAAATCCATTTCCAGGAATATTAAATGCTAAAACGGTATAAAGTTTAGTATCGATAACTTTGTCATCGCCTACCAAATCTTTCCACCAGCCATTTTTTCCTGCAACATCACTATTTCCTGTTAAGGCATGATTTACCAAAACTACAGGCGCACAACCCAAAGCTTTTCCAAAAACCTGATAACTCAATTTTATCTCAGTAATGGAAACTTGACTTTCGGTCTTAAAGTTTTTAATGACGATATGTTGCAATGGATGCTTCAAGGGGTTTATTTTATGGTTTTGAATGACTCTTTTAAATCTGCTTTTAAATCTTCTAAATCTTCAATACCAACAGACAGTCTAATTAAATCTGCGCCAACACCTGCAGATGCTTGTTCCGCTTCATTTAATTGCTGATGTGTTGTACTTGATGGATGAATAATTAATGATTTTGTATCGCCAATATTAGCCAATAGTGAAAATAACTTCGTGTTATCGGCAATAGCTTTTGCAGCTTCAAAACCACCTTTTGCTCCAAAAGTAACGATACCGCTTTGTCCTTTTGGTAGATATTTTTTAGCTAAGTTTTTATATTTACTACTTTCTAAACCAGGATAATTTACCCATGCAACTTCATCTTGCTGCTCTAACCATTTTGCCAATGCCAAAGCATTTTCGCTATGTTGATTAATTCTAATCTGTAAAGTTTCTAAACCCTGAATAATATTGAATGCATTGGTTGGGCTTATTGCGCCTCCAAAATCTCTCAAACCTTCTAAAATTAATTTGAATGTATAAGATGCTGCGCCTAAAGTTTCATAATATTTTAATCCGTGGTAACCCGCTGATGGCTCAGTGAATTCTGGAAATTTCCCATTAGTCCAATCAAAATTACCGCCATCAATTATAGCTCCACCAATCGAATTTCCTTGTCCGCCAATATATTTAGTAAGTGAATGAATGACAATATTTGCACCGTGTTTTATGGGGTTTAAAAGCGCTGGAGTTGCAACCGTATTATCAACAATAAATGGCACTCCGGCTGCTTTTGAATGTTCAGCAATAGCTTCGATATCTAAAACATCTAATTTTGGGTTTCCTAAAGACTCCACAAAAAATGCACGTGTATTATCTTGAACTGCAGCTGCAAAATTATCTGGGTTATCTGCATCAACAAAAGTAGTAGTAATACCCAATCTTGGTAAAGTAACTTTCAATAAATTGTAAGTTCCGCCATATAAACTACTTGAAGCCACAATATGGTCTCCAGCTTTTAAAAGTGTTAGTAAACCTGTTGAAATAGCTGCTGTTCCTGATGCAAAAACTACCGCGCCAATACCGCCTTCTAAAGTGGCTAAACGGTCTTGTAAAATTTGATTTGTTGGGTTGTTTAAACGGGTGTAAATAAATCCTAATTCTTTTAAAGAAAATAGGTTTGCTGCATGGTCCGAATTATTAAAAACATACGATGTTGTTTGATAAATTGGAACTGCTCGTGTGCCTCCGTTTGCTTTAACATCGTGTCCTGCGTGTAATGCGTTTGTTGCTAATTTTAATGTACTCATTTTTCTAGTTTTTTAAGCCTCACCCAGAAATATTTAAAATATTTCTGACCTCTCCAAAGGAGAGGTAAAAGACTTTTGGTTAATAATAAATCACTCCTTTCGAAGCGTTCTTAATAGAAAAATGTTAAAAAGAATTTTAAAAATTACATGAAGTAATTTCGTTTGGTTATCTATCTAAAACACTAAATACATTAGTAGTTTAAGTAGAATTTAGCACCTTCTTTACAAGTAAAGGGTTGCTAAGGCTTCATTGGGTCTTTCCCTCCGCCTTTCTTGATAACATTTCAGTAAGTGTTTGAACTTTGTGAGTGCAAATATTGCAACAGAAAAGTTACAATTCCAAATTAATTAGCAAAAACTTTTATTTATCATGCCGCATTTCATGAAATTTATTTCTGATAACAAGCCCTATTGGTCTGTTCTGAATTTTAGATTCTAACCAAGAAATAATATCTAAATAAAGAAACGCCCGACTTTGGTAAGGGTCATTTTCAAACTCTTTTAATTTTTTATGAAGTTTAATAAATTCGTTTTTTACTTCATTCGGGTAAATATCGCCCAAGCCTCTTAAAAATTTGATGAATTCTTTTTGAACCTCGTGCAAATCTTCCATTTTTATTAAAAACTTGTAGGTGCTTTTTATCAAAACATCTAAGTTGTAATCAAGTCCCGCTTCGTAATGTGCAACCAAATTCAAAATTCTTGAAAAACACAGCAAATCTTCACGCATTTGCAGGGATTTATTACTAATAATTTTTTCTAAATACTGAATGCATTTTCTATTCTCACCTGCCCCAAAATACATACTCGCTATCTTGTAATAAAACACCATAATATGGTGCTCATCAATACGATCTTTATAACTTTTTAAACGTTCTAAAACAGCATCAATTAACGGCAGTCCTTCTTTAAAACTACCTTCCATAAAGTGAAGATTAAATTTATTATTGTAAATGTATAAGAAAGCTAACCCATCAACATTATCATCTTTATGAAACCATTTTTCATTGGTAATAGCTTCTAGTTTTAGTAGCGAGTCTTTAAACTTTTTATGTTGTCTTAAATAAAATAGCGCTTCTAATAAATAATTATTTCCTTTTAAAAAAAATACAGGATTTAAAATAATTTGTTCCTTATTTTTATAAAATAAATCGACCCATTTGGAGGCGTATTTGTAAGAGGATACAAAATCTACGGTTAAAAAACTATACCATAAATACGATTTGTAAAGCCATAATTTTTCTCGAAATCCCAATTTTTTAATGTCGTATTTTGGAAGTCTGTCATTAAAATACTTGGAAACAATTTGATGTTCTTCATCATTCTTAACATAACCTGTTTTCAAAAACAACCCGTATAATTGAAGTGATAAATTAGAGAGTTTACTTGCTAAAACATTTTGCAGACTTAACTCTTTTGCTTGTATAGAAAGGGCATCAGCTCTATTACTTAAACTGCGCGTAATGTATTGTGATTCAATTACTTTTTCAAGTTCAACAATTTCATAAGCTACGTTTTTTTCTTCATGAGTAATGGCTAGGTTTTTAGCCTTATCTAAAATTTTCAAGCTTTGTTTATACAAGCCTTTATGATACAAAATGGTTGCAAAATCTAACTGTTCTCTAATTTGAATTCTAATATTTTGATGCGATGGATTTAACCGTAAACTGATTAAAATCTGTTTATAAAGATGTGCTTTTAAGTTTGAAAGTTGCTGTTTTTTTACAATACCTTTTTTAAGAATTGTGGCTTCGTCATAAACAGAAAGTTTATCTAAAATATTAAAAAGCATCAGGAATTTTGAGTCTTCATTAACACCCAATCTACCCACATAAAGCTTAAATTGTCTTTTTTCTGATTTAGACAACGACTTTACCAACACAAACAAATTATCTTTTTGCTCTCTCGTCATAGTTATAAAAACAATATTAAAATATTGATTTTCAGTTATTTAAATGAATTGTAATGAGGTTAAACATCGTAAAAATTGCACGTTGAATTCTCTTTTTAGTAAACCAAAATATAACTTCGTAAGACAATAAGAAAATATATTTTAATAAATGTCTGATAATAAAGTTCAAATTTTTGATACCACGCTTAGAGATGGCGAGCAAGTTCCTGGTTGCAAGCTAAATACTGAACAGAAATTAATCATTGCTGAACAGCTCGATAATTTAGGCGTAGATATTATTGAAGCTGGCTTTCCGGTATCCAGTCCGGGGGATTTTAAATCGGTTGAAGCTATTTCTAAAATTGTAAAACATGCTACGGTTTGTGGTTTAACAAGATCTGTTGAAAACGATATAAAAGTAGCCGCTGAGGCTTTAAAATACGCTAAAATTCCAAGAATTCATACAGGTATTGGAACATCAGATTCTCATATAAAACATAAGTTTAAATCTACTCAAGAAGATGTATTAGAACGTGCTGTTAGAGCCGTAACCTATGCAAAATCTTTTGTTGAAGATGTAGAGTTTTATGCTGAAGATGCAGGTAGAACAGATAATGAATATTTAGCTCGAGTTTGCGAAGCTGTTATTAAAGCTGGTGCTACCGTTTTAAATATTCCAGATACTACAGGATATTGTTTACCAAGTGAATACGGTGCAAAAATCAAGTATTTAAAAGAAAACGTAAAAGGTATAGATAGAGCAATTTTATCTTGCCATTGCCATAACGATTTAGGTTTAGCTACAGCAAATTCTATAGAAGGTGTTATAAATGGTGCACGTCAAATTGAATGTACTATAAACGGTATTGGCGAACGCGCAGGAAATACAGCACTTGAAGAAGTGGTTATGATTTTAAAACAACACCCTTACTTAAATTTAGACACTAATATTAAAACCGAAATGCTTTATGGCATGAGTCAATTAGTTTCTGATAGTATGGGTATTTACACGCAACCAAATAAAGCTATTGTAGGTGCTAATGCATTTGCGCACAGTTCTGGTATTCATCAAGATGGGGTGATTAAAAATCGTGAAACTTACGAAATTATAGACCCAAGAGATGTTGGTGTAACCGAATCTGCTATTGTATTAACTGCAAGAAGCGGACGTGCAGCTTTAGCTTACAGAGCAAAAAATGTAGGATACGAATTAACAAAACTTCAATTAGATGAAATCTATACTAATTTTTTAGATTTTGCTGATACTAAAAAAGAGGTTAACGATAATGATATTCACCAAATTATAGAAAACAGCAAAGTATATAACGAAATTACTACAGCTTAAAATAGATTTCCGCCTTCGCGGGAACGACAAAAGTATTTATTGAAATGAAACTAAATATTGCCGTATTACCAGGTGATGGTATTGGTCCAGAGGTTACAGCGCAAGCCGTTAAGGTATTGAAAGCTATAGCTATGGAATTTAATCACATATTTACTTTTGATTACGGATTAATTGGCGCTTCCGCAATTGATAAAACAGGAAGCCCTTTACCTTTTGAAACTATTAGCCTTTGCGAAAACGCTAATGCTATTTTATTTGGAGCTATTGGAAATACATCTTACGATCTTGATCCAAACGCTAAAATCAGACCAGAACAAGGTCTTTTAGGACTTCGTAAAACATTAGATTTATATGCCAATATTAGACCTGTAATAGCTTATGAAGATTTGTTAAACAAATCTTCATTAAAGAAAAACCAAATAAAAGACACCAATATTCTTATTTATAGAGAACTTACCAGCGGTATTTATTTTGGTGAAAAAACATTAAGTCATGATGGCAATACAGCCTCGGATGTTTGTCAATATACCAGATACGAAATAGAACGCATTGCCCATTTAGCCTTTAAAGCTGCACAATCTAGAAAACGCAAATTAACCTTGGTAGATAAAGCGAATGTTTTAGAAAGTTCCAGACTTTGGCGAAGAGTAGTTCAAGAGTTAGCAAATCAATATCCCGATGTAAAATTGAATTACATGTATATTGATAATGCGGCCATGGAACTTATTATTAAACCAAAACAATTTGATGTTATTTTAACTGAAAATATGTTTGGTGACATTTTATCTGAAGAAGCTAGCGTTATTGTAGGTTCAATAGGCTTATTAGCATCCGCATCTATAGGTCAAAACCATGCCATGTTTGAGCCAATTCATGGTGCTTATACCAAAGCGGCAAATAGAGGTATTGCAAACCCCATTGCGTCTATTTTATCGGCTGCAATGTTGCTGGATTATTTTGGGTTAGATGATGAAGCTAGTAGAATTAGAGAAGGCGTCGATAAATCGTTAAAACTGCATATTACCACACCAGATTTAAACACCAAATACGATAATATTTCCACCACGAAAGTTGGCGATTTTATTGAGGATTTTATTCAAAACCCCGATGAAACCAACTTAAACTTTACCAACATACATTTAGGACAATCCACTATTATTTAATTATTTGAGTTAGTCAACAAACTGGTTTAATAAAACTTTTGGAAAGTCCTTTAAAGCGCATTTTAATTAGTGCGCTTTTTTAATGCTATTTTTTTAGTACATGACAAAAATTTAAACACATATTTTAAGTTGCTAATTATCAATAGTTTTATGTTTTTGGATGTTTCGAGACCTGTCAGGTTTTCAAAACCTGACAGGTCTCGATTTCAGTAACATTGCTATCTCTTAATGAAGGTTAAACTAATTTTTGTCATGTACTTAAGATATTTTTATAAAAATTTTTGAAGGTTCGTTTAATGGTTTGAATAAAAAGTCGTTTTAATGCTTTTTATTTTGTGTTAACTCTCGTTTATTTCTTAACGTTATCCCAATTAATTTCTTTGAATTCGTATTTGTCTTCATCCTCCATGGGATCTTGTTCAAGATGATTATGTTCAGTATCATATATTTTTCCTGATACTTTTTCTATTTTAAAGGACGATTCTTGAAATTCCGAAACTATACTAATATCATAATAGCTTTCATATGCGCGAATTATCATATCATCCTTAAAATTAATAATGTCGATTGGATCAGTTTCATTGCTTTTATTAATTGCTTGAAGAACAAATTGGACATTCATCTTTGTTTCTTTTGTTTCTTTATAGAATGAAATATTCTTTTCGTTATAATCTAAAGGATTAGAAATTGGACTCATAGAAACCATTTGTTGTAAAATACCTACTGCAACATCAAAATAAAAAACAGTTTCTTGAGGGAGGTATTTTATTGGATTCACAAATGATACCCAAATCTCTTTACCGTCTGTAAATACCTTGATTTGATTAAAATTCTTTATACTTACTCCTCTTCCAACCTTATCTAAAGCAAATTCAACTATAGAATCTTTTCCTAAAAAGAATATTTCTTCTACTTCTTTAGTCATTTTAATATCTTGAGCATAACAAGTGTTGTAAGTTAATATTAAATTAAAAAGAATAATTATTTTAAATATTTTCATTGGGAATCTCTTAATGAGAGTTAATGCAAAGGTAAAGTTCCGTTTCAATGAACTTTAATGTTTGTAAGACGAAGTTAGCTGAAAAATTTAACAAAGTCAAGTAAATTCCTACTCAGGAAACTTCTCCTTAATCTTGTCTAAACACAAATTATGAATACTCCCAACATGTGTGTGCTTTTTTGAAGTATCAGGAACATAAGTACCATCTTGTACTTGTCCACCAATTTTCTGGTACGCCTCTCTAAAACTTTGCCCTTCAACAACCAAAGTATTTATGTTATCTACGGTAAATAGATATTTATATTTATCATCATTAATATCAATATCTTTAACAATAATTTGCTGAATAGAGTAATTAAAAATATCTAAAATGTCTTTTATCTCCTCAAAAGCGGCTATTATATTTTCTTTTAATAACTGAAAGTCTCTATGGTAACCACTTGGTAAATTGTTGGTTATTAAAATCATTTCACTTTGCAACGCTTGAATTTTATTGCATTTTCCACGTATCAATTCAAAAACATCAGGGTTCTTTTTATGTGGCATTATACTACTGCCTGTTGTTAATTCATCTGGAAAAGAAATGAATCCAAAATTTTGACTCATATACAAACAAATATCCATAGCAAAACGCGCCATGGTATTACTTAAACCACCCAAAGCAGCTGCAATGGTGCGTTCGTTTTTACCGCGTCCCATTTGTGCTGCAACCACATTGTATTTTAGGGTCGCAAAACCCATTTCTTTGGTGGTTAACGCTCTATCAATAGGAAATGAACTTCCATAACCTGCAGCTGATCCTAAAGGGTTTTGATCTACCGTTTTAATGGCTGCGTTTAATAAATACACATCGTCAATCATTAATTCCGCATAGGCCGAAAACCACAATCCGAATGAAGATGGCATTGCGACTTGTAAATGTGTGTAACCTGGTAAAACTTTATCTTTATAGGTATCGGCTAAACTTAAAAGTGTGTCAAAAAGTGTTTTTGTTTTTTCTTTTACGAAGCTTAAATGATCTTTGTAATACAAATGAAGTGCTACTAAAACTTGATCATTTCTGGAACGTGCCGTGTGAATTTTTTTTCCAACTTCTCCTAAACTTTTGGTGAGTTCAAACTCAATTTTAGAATGCACATCTTCAAAATGTTCATCAATTACAAACGTTCCGTTTTCTATTTGTTGTTCTAAAACTTTTAAACCACTTAGTAAATCTACCAATTCATTTGTAGATATAATACCAATTTTTTGAAGCATTTTAGCGTGTGCTTTTGACGCAATAACATCGTATTTTGCAATATGAATATCAATTTCCCTATCGTTTCCAACAGTAAATTGTTCTATTTTTTTATCGATTGATATACCTTTATCCCAGAGTTTCATAAATTTCTGCGAAGGCAGAAATCTCTACCTCCATTTTTAGTTATACTTTTATTTATTTTGATGACTTGTTCTTTCGTGAGATTCCTGCCTACGCAGGAATTATTACCCGATTTAACAATTCAACATATATTTTAATGCCTTCTTCAATCTCATTCAAATAAATAAATTCATCTGCTGAATGTGAACGTGTGCTATCGCCTGGTCCTAATTTTAAACTCGGACAGGTTAAAACCGCTTGATCTGATAATGTTGGTGACCCGTAAGTTGTTCTTCCCATCTCAATTCCTGCTTTTACTAAATCGTGATTCACAGGAATGGATGATGAATTTAAACGTAAACTACGTGGTTTAATACTTGTAACTGGTGCGTTTTCTTGTAAAATTTTTGCTATTTCTGAATTAGAATAGGTATCATTTACCCGAACATCAATCACTAAATCTACATGACCAGGAACCACATTATGCTGTGAACCTGCATTAATTTGAGTGACTGTTAATTTAACATCGCCCAATGCTTTAGATCCTTTTTCAAACTTGAAATTTTTAAACCACTGTAATACTTCAATTGAATTATAAATGGCATTATCATCGTTAGGATGTGCTGCATGACTCGGAGTTCCTTCAACTACCGCATCAAAAACTACTAAGCCTTTTTCAGCAACTGCCAAATTCATCAAAGTAGGCTCACCAACTATGGCAACATCCACTTTAGGAATGACTTTCAACATACTGTTAAGTCCGTTTGGACCACTGCTTTCTTCTTCCGCGGAAGCCACAATAATTAAGTTATATTTTAAATCTTTATGATTAAAAAAATAAGTAAATGTTGCAATTAACGACACCAAACATCCCCCAGCATCATTACTTCCTAAACCAAATAATTTCCCATCTTCTACAATGGCTTTAAATGGATTTTTTGTATATGCCGAATTTGGTTTTACTGTATCGTGATGTGAATTAAGTAAAAGTGTTGGCTTACTTTCGTCAAAGTATTTATTGACTGCCCAAACATTATTTTTAGTTCGCTTATATTCAATTTTATGATTCTTAAACCAAGACTCAATATGAAGCGCTGTTTGATCTTCTTCAGATGAAAAAGATTGTGTTTCGATTAACTGTTTTAGCAGTGCAATGGCATTATTTGTTAATTCTTGATACCCCATATTATAAAGTTATGCTGGTAAAATTATCATTTTCTTGAGTTAACATGGAAGTGTTTCCCATATTAATTAAACTTACACCATTATTTAGTGCGTCAAAACAATTTTCAAGTTTTGGCAACATCCCATCTGCAATGATGCCTTTTTTTAATAAGTCCTTATAAAGTTTAGCATCTATATGTTTAATTACCGAATTCTTATCTTTTATGTCCTTCAAAACACCATTTAACTCAAAACAATAATAAATAGATGTTTCATACAAATGACTCATTCCAACAGCAACCTGAGACGTTATAGTATCAGCATTAGTGTTTAACAATTGACCTTTACCATCATGCGTTATGGCACAAAATACCGGAGTAAAATCTGCTTTAATTAATTTATCTATAGAATTATGAGCTACTTTTTTCACATCACCTACAAAGCCAAAATCAATGGCTTTTACTGGTCTTTTATCTGAAGTGATGCTATTAACATCTGCCCCAGTTAACCCAATAGCATCAATATTTAAAGCTTGTAATTTGGCCACAACATTTTTATTAACCAAGCCACCATAAACCATGGTAATCACTTCTAAAGTCCCAGCATCTGTAATACGTCTGCCATGTACCATCTGAGATTCAATTCCCAATTTAGAAGCCATCAGTGTTGCCCGTTTTCCGCCGCCATGCACCAAAATTTTCTTTCCTTCTAATTTAGAAAATAATTTTAAAAAAGCATTTAAAGCAGCTTCATCTTCAATGATATTTCCCCCTATTTTTACTATGGATAGTTTTTCTTTCATTTATCTTAACTTAGGTTTCGACTGCGCTCAACCTGACCCCATATTATTATTTGTCATTACGAGGAGTTTTTCGACGAAGTAATCTGTTTCTAGTGAAGAGATTGCTTCAATCATGCCTCTTTGGCAATGACGTTAACTTTTTACTTGTTACTCTCTAATATTTTTTTAAGCACCAATTGCGCTGCATAAGTTCTATTATTTGCCTGTTGAATCACTAATGAACTATCCGTATCTAAAACCGCATCTTCAACCACTACATTTCTACGTACGGGCAAACAGTGCATAAATTTTGCATCGCCAATTTTAGCTTTTGTTATCATCCAATTTGGGTCGGTATTTATAGCTTTACCGTAATCTTCGTAAGAACTCCAGTTTTTTGTATATACAAAATCAGCGTTTTTAAACGCTTCTTTCTGATTATGATAAATTGGCGTATCTCCAGTTATATCAGGGTTCAAATTATACCCTTCAGGGTTTGTAATCACAAACTCAACATCCATTTTCTGCATCGCTTGAACAAAACTATTGGCAACAGCATGAGGCAACGCTTTTATGTGTGGCGCCCAACTTAACACTACTTTTGGCTTTGCAACTTTAGCGTATTCGGAAATAGTAAGCGCATCGGTTAAACCTTGCAATGGATGACCCGTTGCACTTTCCATATTTACTATTGGTACTGAAGCATACCTTTTAAATGAATTTAAAACTTGTTCACTTTCGTCTTTAACTTTGTCTTTTAAAGTTGGAAACGCTCTTACCGCAATAATATCGCAATATTGAGACACGACAGCTGCTGCTTCTTTAATATGTTCAGCAGTATTACCATTCATTACTGTGCCATCACCAAATTCGATGCCCCAAGCGTCGCCAGAAACATTCATAACAATTGGATTCATCCCTAAATTTAAAGCCGCTTTTTGAGTACTTAAACGCGTACGTAAACTGGAATTAAAGAATAACAATCCTAAAGTTTTGTTCTTTCCTAATTCAATATGCTTTAACGGATTTGCCTTTAATTCTTTAGCTTCTTCAATCCAAGAATTTATATTATCGATATCGTTTATAGATGTGTAATGTTTCATTTTATTTTTATTTTCCAGACCTATCAGGTTTTTAAAACCTGACGGGTGTAAACTCGGTTGTTTTTTTGTCAAACCTACAAGGTTTTTGAAACCTTGCAGGTTATTTTATTTTGGTAAACGGCACTTTATTTTCAAATGCATTGATGATGAAATTATCTTCCAACCCATTTACAATCCAAGTTTCAATATTTGCTTTCTTGGTGACTGAAGCCGCTTCAATCTTAGACTTCATTCCGCCACTACCATGTGATGATTTTGAATTAACTACTTGCTTTTCCAATGTTTCAAAATCTGAAACTACTTCAATCGTTTTTGGCGATTCACTTTCAATTGACTCTTTAGTATAAATACCGTTAGTATTCGTGGCAATAATAAACAAATCCACCTCTAAAAGCGATGCTGTGAGTGCTCCTAATTTATCGTTATCACCAAATTGAATTTCATCTGTAGCCACAGTATCATTTTCGTTAATTATAGGGATGTAATTATTTTGTACCAATACATTAATGGTGTTTACAATGTTGGTTTTACTTTCCTGCTTTTCAAAATCTGAATACGATAACAAACACTGGGAGGTTAACAAGCCATATTCCCTAAAAATCTCTTGATAAATTCGAATTAAATGTGGCTGACCAATAGATGCTAAAGCCTGTTTTACAAAAATAGCTGACTCTTTACTCTCTAATTTCACAAACTGTTTTGCCACAGCAATAGCACCAGAACTAACAATAATAAACTCACAAGTATCTTGAAGTTTAGCTATTTGATTGGCCATATCTTCAATTTTACCTCTCGATATATTATCGGTTTCTTTCGTAAGCGTATTTGAGCCAACTTTTAGTAAAATGCGCTTTTTCTTCATCTATTTAAAACTTCATAAACCATTACCTTAATTATCACAATTATTCACTTTAATTTCTTAAATGCCCATTATGGGCTTGCATGCTATCGTATTTGTCCGTTACCATGAACATACCACTTATTCGTTACCAAATGTTGCAAACCTATAGGCCCGCGCTGATGCAATTTATCTGTACTAATCGCTAATTCGCCACCTAAACCTAATTGCCCACCATCTGTAAAACGCGTGGACGCATTATGATAAACAGCTGCAGTATCTACATTTTCCATAAATAGTTTTGCTACACCTTCATTTGTTGTTATGATAGCCGATGAATGTCCGCCAGAATATTTATTTATCATAGCAATTGTGTCTTCATTGGAGTCAATTTCACCAATCACAATTTTATAATCTAAAAACTCTTCATACCAAATATCTTGAGATTCAAAAGCTGAAATTCCTTCAAAATTTGAAGTTGACTCATCTCCTAAAATTTCAATATTATTCTCATTTAATTTTGAAACTAAATTTTTGATAAACGACTCTTTATTTAGTAAGTTCTTATCTACCAAAACCTTATCAACAGCATTACAAGCAGATATTTTGGATTTACCGTTGATAATAATATTAAGTGCTATATCTAAATCGGCATCTTTATGAACATATACAAAGTTATTTCCTCTTCCGCTTACAATCACAGGACAAGTAGCATGTTTTTTTACAAAAGCAATCAATCTTTCTCCACCGCGAGGCACAATTAAATCTACTTTTTGAGTTGGCTTTTCTAAAAAAGCTTGCGTTTCTGTTCTATTAAACTGTAAATACTCTACCCAATGTGTTGAAGCACTTTCTTCTTTTAAAGCTTGATGCCATAACTCAACTATTTTCAAGTTCGATTTTAAAGATTCTTTTCCGCCTTTTAATAAAATTTTATTTCCTGATTTAAATGCAATGCCAGCTGCTTCAACCGTAACATCTGGACGTGATTCATAAATAATCAAAACCGTACCAAATGATGCTGTTTTATTGTAAACCTGCATGCCGTTTTCATGTTTAAAACTGAAACGCTCCACACCAACAGGATCATCTTGTGATGCTAAATGCGTTACCGAGTTAATCATTTCATCAATTTTAGCATCGTCCACTTTTAAACGATCAAACATAGAAATATCATCGCCTTTGTAAGCGTTTAAATCTTCTTTATTTATAGTAATAATAGCTTGCCTTTCTTGTTCCAAAAGCACTGCCATTTTTTTTAAAACAGCGTTCCTTTTTTCTATGGATAATAAGGTATTCATTCTATAATGCTTTTTTTAAAGCTTCAAAAAATTGATTGATATGTACCTTTTTGATATTCAAAGGTGGTAAAATTCTCAATAATTTTTTATTTGAAGCACCGCCTGTAAAAATATGATAGTCATAAATGAGTGTTTTCCTTAGATCTCCAACTTCAAAATCAAATTCTAACCCTAACATTAAGCCTCTTCCTTTTATCTTTTTTATCTGTGGAATTGTTTTAGCTATCGAAATAAAATACTCCGACATCTTACTAACGTTATCCATCAAATGCTCTTCATCGATGGTATTTAAAACGGCTAAACCCGCTGCACAAGCTAAATGGTTTCCACCAAAAGTGGTGCCTAACATGCCATATTTAGATTCTATATCTGGATGGATTAAAATGCCACCAATTGGAAAACCGTTACCCATACCTTTTGCAATTGAGATAATATCTGGCGTCACATTATAATGTTGAAATGCAAAGAATTTACCCGTACGACCATAACCCGATTGTACCTCATCAGCAATAAACATGGTATTATTAGCTTTACAAAGTGCGTAAATTTGCTCGAAGAAATCTTTAGTACCTTGATTTAAACCACCAACGCCTTGAATAAACTCTACAATAAGGGCACATACATCACCTTTTTCTAATTCAGCTTTTACACCTAAAATATCATTTAAAGGCAAAATAGTTACTTTTTGCTGTGCATTAATTGGCGCAATAATATTTTTATTATCAGTTGCGGCTACAGCTGCCGAAGTGCGCCCATGAAAACTATTACTAAATGCTACAATACGCGCTTTATTTGTTTTAAAAGATGCTAATTTTAGCGCATTTTCATTCGCCTCAGCACCAGAATTACATAAAAATAATTCGTAGCCTTTACAAGCTGAAAGTGATTCAATTTTATCAGCTAACTCAACCTGTAAAGGGTTTTGAACAGCATTAGAATAGAACCCTAAAGCAGAAACCTGACTTGTAACGGCCTTAACATAATTTGGATGCGAATGCCCTATTGAAATTACAGCATGCCCTCCGTAGAGGTCTAAATATTCAATCCCGTTTTCGTCGTAAACATGAATACCTTTGCCTGAAACTGGCGTTACATTGTACAGTGGATAAACATCAAATAATGGCATTTTAAGTCTGTTTTAATTGATTAATTTTTTCAAATGAAGCCACAATACCCTGTATTAAAGCTGAGCTTAAACCTTGGTGTTCCATGGCATTTAACCCTTGAATAGTACAACCGCTAGGTGTAGTTACGCGGTCTATTTCCTGCTCTGGATGTCTTCCAGATTCTATTAATAAACTCGCTGATCCAAAACAGGTTTGTACAGCTAATTCGTGTGCTACATCCGCTTCAAAACCTAATTGGATAGCCCCTTGCGTTGTGGCACGAACTAAGCGCATCCAAAAGGCAATACCACTAGCACAAATAACAGTTGCAGCTTGTATTTGTTCTTCTGGAATAACCATGGTTGTTCCTAACTGATTGAATATTTTTTTAGCCAAACCCATCTTACTTTGCCCTTTTTCATTTGCTGCCAAACAAGTCATGGATTTACCAATAGAAATTGCTGTATTTGGCATCACTCGAATAATATTTCTATCACTTCCTATAATACTTTCAATTTTAGAAATTTCAAAACCTGCAGCAACCGACATGATTACATGATCTTCCGTAATACTCGAAGATACACTCTCCAAAACTTTATCAATATGACGCGGTTGCAAGGCAAAAATCACAATATCTGATTCTTGAACTGTCAATACGTTATCGCTAGTTATGGTAACATAATCTTCATCACTAAAAACGTTAACCGCAGCCGTATTTTTATCACTTAAATATAACGATGTAAATGTTTTATTTTTAATAAGTCCTTTTGCAATTGAACTTCCTAAATTTCCTGTTCCTATTATGGCTATTTTCATTTGATACTATTTTTATCATTCCCTCGAAGGAGGGAATCTTTTTTATTATTCTTTTGGCGTTACCACTCCCGATAGCTATCGGGAGGTCGCGCTTTTCGTTGCAAGTCCTCGCTTCGTCCCGATAGCAATCGGGACTCGCTGTGGGCTTTCCACTGCAATCGCTAACGCGCCACTGTTATATTCCTCCCCTAACCCCTCCGAAGGAGGGGAACTCTTACTCAAATCTAAATTTCAGACCTGCAAGGTTTTTAAAATCTGACAGGTCTAATCGCAATCCATTCCCCTCCTTCGGAGGGGTTAGGAGAGGATTAAAAATAGGTTGCTTTTAAGTTTAAACCTGTTGTTTCTTCTAAACCAAGCATCAAATTCATGTTTTGAATAGCTTGACCAGAAGCGCCTTTTAGTAAATTATCAATAATACTGGTAATTAATAATTTTCCGTTGTGTTTATGTAAATGAATTAAACATTTGTTGGTATTTACTATTTGTTTTAAATGCAATACATCATCTGAAATAAATGTGAATTTAGCATCTCTATAATACAATTTATAAATGGTTTTGGCTTCTTCTATTGTGCCTTTAAAATCGGTATAAACGGTTGCAAAAATGCCTCTTGAAAAATTTCCTCTATTAGGCATAAATAAAATTTCTGAAGAAAAACTATTTTGTAATTGCTTTACCGATTGATTTATTTCTCCTAAATGCTGGTGTGTAAATGGCTTGTAATATGAAAAATTATTGTCTCGCCAAGTAAAATGTGTTGTTTCGGATAAAGACGTTCCAGCACCAGTTGCGCCTGTAACTGCGTTTACATGGACGTCATTATTCAATATATTTTTATGTGCTAATGGCAATAATGCTAATTGAATTGCGGTTGCAAAACACCCTGGATTCGCAATGTAATTTGCACTTTTGATAACTTCTTTTTGTAATTCTGGCAAGCCATAAACAAACATTTTTCCATTAAAAAATTTATCAGCTTCTAATCGAAAATCGTTCCCTAAATCTATAATTTTAGTGTTTTCAGAAAAACTATTAGCTTCTAAAAACTTAATGGAATTTCCATGTCCTAAACATAAAAACAGTATATCAACATTTGGATTTATTGTATTGGTAAATTCTAAATCTAAACTCCCAACCAAATCCTCATGTACTTTACTAATTTTATTTCCAGCATTACTCGTGCTAAACACAAAATTAATTTCAGTTTCTGGATGATTAATTAACAATCTAATTAATTCACCTGCTGTGTAACCTGCACCTCCAATAATTCCAACTTGTATCATCTTAATTTGAATTTACTTGTTGATAAATTTTATTCTGATTTCCTAGAATTTTAATGAATCCTTTAGCTTCATCAGCAGTCCAACCCTTATTTTCTTCACCGTAGCTTCCAAATTTCGCATTCATTAAATCGTGCTTTGATGAAATTCCATCCAACGAAAAATGATATGGTTTTAAAGTTACAGTGACATGTCCAGAAACTTTATCTTGACTACTTAGTAAAAACGCTTCCATATCTCGCATTACAGGATCTAAATATTGCCCTTCGTGTAAATGCATGCCATAAAAACTAGACAAATAATCTTTATGTTGTAATTGCCATTTTGTAAGCGTATGTTTTTCTAATAAATGATGCGCTTTTATAGTAATTAAAGCAGCGGCGGCTTCAAAACCAACGCGACCTTTAATACCAACAATAGTATCACCAACATGAATATCTCTTCCAATAGCGTAAGCAGAAGCCAAATTATTTAAGGTTTCAATATTAATTTCTGGATCGTTTTCAATTCCATTAATTGCAACTAATTCACCTTTATTAAAAGTTAATTTTACTTTCTCATCTTCGGCATGTTTAATTTGCGAAGGATAAGCTTCATTAGGTAACGGTTTCTCTGAAGTTAAAGTTTCTAAACCACCAACACTAGTTCCCCAAAGCCCTTTGTTTACCGAATATTTTGCCTTTTCCCAAGACATATCAATACCATTTTCTTTTAGGTAATCTATTTCTTGTTGTCTGGTTAATTTCTCATCCCTAATAGGTGTTATGATTTTAATATTTGGTGCCAAAGTTTGAAAAATCATATCGAAACGTACTTGATCGTTTCCTGCACCTGTACTTCCATGAGCAATATATTCTGCATCAATACTTTTCGCATATTCTACAATTTCAATAGCTTGAATAATACGTTCTGCACTTACAGATAATGGGTAGGTATTGTTTTTTAATACGTTGCCAAATATTAAATACTTCACTACTTTTTGGTAAAACTTGGCTACAGCATCTATATTTTTATAAGTAGTAACGCCCATTTTGTAGGCGTTACTTTCAATAGTACTAATTTCTTCTTTTGTAAATCCTCCTGTATTAACGCTTACAGCATGCACATCATATATTTTTGATAAACTTACTGCGCAATACGAAGTATCTAAACCGCCACTGTATGCTATTACTAATTTTTTCATTCTATTCTTTTTTATCTTTTTTAAGAAAAAGCGCTTCTTTGATACTTTTTAATCTCTGAAAAGTTTTTTCTTTTACTTTCTTATCTTCTTTTTTTGCTTTTGGGTCGTATAACATGCCTGTACATAAACACATTTTACGTTCGGTTCGCGTTAATACATCATAATTTTTACAGGTTTGACAACCATCCCAAAAAGATTGATCATCTGTTAACTCTGAAAATGGAACTGGTTTATAACCTAAATCGCTATTTAATTTCATAACTGCTAAACCTGTTGTAATACTAAAAACTTTAGCATCAGGAAATTTCTTTCTAGAATGTTCAAAAATTTTATGTTTAATTTTCTTAGCTAATCCTAAGTTTCTAAAATCTGGATGTACTATTAAACCAGAGTTAGCAACAAACTTTCCATGGCCCCATTTTTCTATATAGCAAAAACCAGCAAATTTATCGCCGTCTAAAGCAATAACAGCGTTCCCATTTTCCATTTTAGTGGCAATATATTCTGGTGTTCGTCTAGCTATACCGGTTCCTCTTACCTGAGCTGACTCTGCTATAGTTTCGCAAATAATTTCTGCGTATTTAATATGTGATTTATTAGCTATTACAATTTCCATTGTAGTTATGTCTTATTGAATGTTTTCTATTTATTTTTAACTTAATTACTGAACTGGACTCACCTAATTCTAAAAAATGAAACATACCCTTACGGGCGACGTGAAAATATACTTCGCATAACATATTTGTTAATTAAAAAACTAACTATATTCTGAAATGTTGTGAAAAAGGAATTGGACACTATGAAAAAAATTAAAATTACGTATTGTTTTACTGCTAATTAAGACTAAAAGCGGCGGCGATTGCGCAAAGGCAAACTGGGTATAGTAAAACGTATTTTATTTTTTAAACTTTTCATATTGTAAAACTATAATAATAATTAATATAAGTTATGAAAAGCATTTGGTTTTTTAAAAAAATTATTAATATTTGATAAAAAAAAGTCTTTTATTAGGAATAATGCGCTTAAATACAATTCTATATTAGTATTTAAAAAAAGGGAATCCAAAAATTGAATTCCCTTTTTTATTTAATATGAGTTATTTATAAACTTAAAGTTTATAATTTTTTTATTTTAATATTCTTAAACCAAACTTTATCGCTGTGATCTTGCAACCCAATATGGCCTGTTTGGTGTTTACCAAAACCTTCCCAATCTTTAAATTTAGAATTCTCAACTAGAGCATCCCATTCTTCACCATGAACTGGGAATTTTACAATTTCTGTACCATTAAGGGTTACACTCCCTTGGTTAGTTTCATGATTTACACTTAACACACAAATATTCCATTCTCCGGCAGGTTTACAAACATCTTGTTCTGGTTGCACTAAATCATATAATGCTCCAGCTTGGTGAAATTTAGGGTTGGCTTTCGCATCTGGATGACGCTCATTATCTAAAACCTGAATTTCAGGTCCTGTTTGATACGCTTCATTAAATTTTTCATCTTCATAAACACCATAGAAAATTCCACTATTACCACCTTCAGATATTTTCCATTCTAGCGATAAAACAAAATTTGTATAAGTATCTTTTGTAATAATGTTTTTTCCGCCTTTTTCACTAGGTGTAAATAACATTGCGCCATCTTCAATAGTCCATTCAGGATACATCTCATCTGTTAAATAGCCACGCCAGTTATCAAAATTTGTACCATCAAAAAGTGTAATCCATTCAGATTCAGTTTTAACTTCAACCTCTTCTTTAACTTCTATTAAAGCTTCTTCATTTTGTTTTGTTTTATCCTTGCAAGCAAAAATCACAATAGTAAATACTGCTAATAAAATTAATTTCTTCATTTTAAATAATTAAATAGTTTATAATCCTAATATGTTTTTTAGTTGTTCTTGGTTTGTATCATCGCCACCAGCGAAATCATCAAAGCGTTTAGTTGTGGCTTCAATAATATGTTTTTGTATAAAATTCACACCTTCTCTTGCTCCTTGTTCTGGACTTTTAATTACACATTCCCATTCTAAAACTGCCCACACATCACATTCATATTCGGTTAATTTTGAGAATACTTTTTTAAAGTCTACTTGTCCATCACCTGGCGAACGGTATCTACCAGCTCTATGTTTCCAGTCGTTATAACCTCCAAAAGTTCCTTTTTTACCAGATGGATTAAACTCAGAATCTTTAACGTGAAATGCTTTAATGAATTCGTGATAATGATCGATATACTTAACATAATCTAATTGCTGAAGTACAAAATGTGATGGATCATATAAAATATTAACTGCTTTATGGTTTCCTGTGGCTTCCAAAAAGCGTTCAAAAGTATCACCGTCGTGAATATCTTCAACCGGATGCACTTCATAACATACTGCAACGCCATTATCTTGAAATGTATTTAAAATAGGCTTCCATCGATCTGCTAATTCTTTAAAACCTAATTCTACTAACCCCTTAGGTTGCTGTGGCCATGGATGCATATAAGGCCAAAGTAAAGAACCTGAAAATGTAGCATGCGCTTTTAAACCTAAACGATTACTGGTTTTTCCAGCTTTTTGCATTTGATCGACTGCCCAAGCTGTACGCTTTTTATATTTCCCTTTTAAATTGTCTGGTGCAAAAACATCAAACATAATATCATGTGCAGGATGTACTGCCACTAACTGACCTTGAATATGTGTTGAAAGTTCTGTGATTTCTAATCCGTAGCTATTAATTTTTCCTTTAAATTCATCACAATAAGTTTGACTATCTGCAGCAATATCTAAATCGATTATTGATTTATCTAACGTTGGTATTTGCAAGCCTTTATAGCCTAAATCTGAAGCCCATTTACATAACCCATCAATAGAATTAAATGGCGCTTTATCATCCATGAATTGAGCTAAAAATATTGCTGGTCCTTTTATAGTTTTCATTAATTTACAGTTTCAATAGTTACCCAAACATTTCCTTTTTGGTGAGATTCCACAGCTTTTTCTATAAAATTCATACCTCTTACGCCATCAACAATAGTTGGGAATTCTCCATGATTATAAGGTTCTTTATTAATTGCTTTAGCAACACCTTTATAAATATTTCCCATTGAATCAAAAATTCCTTCTGGATGTCCTGGTGGTAATTTTGTTGCGTCTAAAGACAAATCAGAATTATAAGCATGACCTGGTTTTAAAACTTGTAATGGTTTGTCATCTGTAAGATGATATAGATAATTTGGATTTTCTTGTTTCCAATTAAACCCTCCTTTTGTTCCATATATTTTTACTTCAAGTCCGTTTTCTTCACCAGTTGCAATTTGACTAGACCTAATAACACCTTTCACATATTCTGAAAAACGAATAAGTATTGTGCCGTCTACATCTAATTGATTGTCATCATACCTTGTATTCAAATCGGCTAATATAGATTTTACTTTGAGACCTGTTAAATATTCTGCCATGTTAAATGCATGTGTGCCAATATCTCCAACACAACTACTTATTCCCGCTTTTTTAGGGTCTAAACGCCATATTGTTTTTCGCAGTTCTTTATCTAATAATATTGGATTTATCCAACCTTGATAATATTGAATATCTACTTTTTGAACTTCTCCTATAACCCCAGATTGTATCATTTCACGCATTTGGCGCACCATTGGATAACCTGTATATGTATAGGTTACAGCAAATACTGTTTTTGCTTTCTTTAAGGTAGCATTTAACGTTTTTGCTTCCTCGTAAGTAGTTGTCATTGGTTTTTCACAAATAACATTAAAACCGTTTTCCAATAACTTATTGGCCATTGGAAAATGCAAAAAATTTGGTGTTAAAATAGACACCACTTGCATTCTTTCCGATTCTGGAAGTTTTAATTCTTCTTCAATTAATGTGTCAAAATCTTTATAAATACGGTTTTTAGATAAACCTATTTTTTCAGCAAAACCAATATTATCTTCCCAATTAGGGTTAAAAACACCTCCAACAATCTGATACTTATCATACATAGCTATAGCTACACGATGTAAAACCCCTATTAAAGAATCGCCTCCGCCTCCTAAAATTCCTAATCTAATTTTATTACTCATTAAAATATTTTTACTCTGTATATTCTACTTTTTCATTTTTAAATAATACCGCAAAGAAAATTAATACGCCAACAGCAAATAATGCAGGAAACAACCAAACATCTGTCCAATTATGTGAACCATCAGCTAAAACATTTTTATCTACTATTTGTCCTGCAACCCAAAAACCAACTAACATACCTAAGCCATAAGTTGCTAAAGTAATTAACCCTTGTGCAGCACTTTTTACTTTTTCTCCTGCTTTCGAATCTGTATAAATTTGACCAGAAACAAAGAAAAAATCATAACAAATACCATGTAATGCAATACCAATAACTAGCATAAAAAATAAATCTCCTGCATTACCAAATGCAAATAAAGCATATCTAATTCCCCAAGCTAACATACCAAAAAGAATGGTTTTTTTGAATCCATATTTTTTGAAAAAAAATGGTAATAATAACATAAAACCAACCTCTGAAATTTGACCTAATGACGCCCATGCTGTAGAATTTTCAACTTTATATTCGGTTAAAAATGGGCTAATATTTTGATAGTAAAATGCTAAAGGAATACATATTAATATTGAAGATATAAAAAACACTAAAAAATTTCTGTCCTTCAATAATTTCAAAGCATCTAATCCTAAAATATCTTTTATAGTTACTTTCTCGTCTTTTGAAACACTTGGTGGTGTTTTAGGTAATGTAAAACTAAAAACTCCTAAAATTGCCGAAGCTATGGCTACCATTGTAAACGTATTTGATAACATACCTTGACCAATATTTTCAATAGAATCCCATTTGAAAGCGAAGCTAATTAATAAACCTGCTAGAATCCAACCAATTGTTCCCCATACGCGAACCATTGGAAATTGTTTTGCAGGATCATTCATTTGATTAAATGATACCGAGTTTACTAATGCTAGTGTTGGCATATAAGCAATCATATAGCCTAAAACGTAAGGGTAAAAAGTAGAAAACTCTGTAGACTGCGACATTTGATACATTAAAAACGCACCTATTATATGTAATACACCAAGTATTTTTTCAGCATTAAAAAATCGGTCAGCAATTAAACCAATAATAAAAGGTGCAATAATAGCACCCCAAGATTGGGTTGAATATGCCATTCCTGTTTCGGCTCCTGTAGCGCTTAGGTTATTTCCCATATAAGACCCCAGTGTTACAAACCATCCACCCCAAATGAAGAATTCAAGGAACATCATGAACGATAATTGAAATTGTGTGGATTTTTTCATTTATAGTTTAGTTAGTTAGTTTTTTAAATATTCTAATTTAAACCTTTAGCAGAGTTTAATAAAAGTGCTTTAGTGGCTAGAATCCCTTCTTTTTCGTTTAGTTTTGTTCCTTCATATTCAACTCCAATAAATCCTGTATATCCTGAATCTTTCACTAATTGCAAAATTCGAGGGTAATCCAATGTTGTTTCATTTCCGTTTTCATCAAAATCATAACTTTTTGCACTTACTGCTTTTGCGGCAGGTAACATTAATTTAATTCCTTCATATTTATCTAAATAAACTTCTTCGCATTCTCCCCATTGTGCTCCTTCTTTACGTTTAACACACCAATTTCCAAAATCAGGTAATGTGCCACAGTTTTCCATATTCACTTCTTTAATGGCTGCCATGAGTTTTGGGGCATCTGATGATAACCATCCATGATTTTCACATAGCACATTGATGTTTTTTGTTGCAGCATATTCAGATAATTTTTTTAAACCATCAACCACAGTTACTTTCCATATTTCAGGATCGTTTGTCCCAAAAGTATTTACTCTGATAGCATGGCATCCTAACTTTTGAGCTGCATCAATCCATTTTTTATGATTTTCAACAGCTTTATTACGAGCTTCTAAATTGGGGTCTGCTAAGTCACCTTCTCCATCAACCATTATCAATACATTTTTCATTCCATGTTGCTCGCTTAGTGTTTTTAATGAGTCTATAACCTTATCATGACCTAAAGTTTCGATTTCTTTTTTATAAAGTTGGGTTACGTATTCAACACCTTCAAAACCAGTACTTTTAGCCATTTCAGCAAATTTGAAAGGACTTATGCCTTCATCATTAAAAGCTCTGTGTAATGACCATTGTGCTAATGATAATTTAAAAAAAGGCTCGTTTTTTTCTTCTACTACAGCAATTTCTCCTTTAGCCTGCTCGCTTTTTTCATTTTTACAAGAAAAGCTAACAATTAATAAAAGGGTTAATAATGCTAATAATGTCTTTTTTGTATATAAATTTAATCTCATTTATTTGGTTTTAAATTAATCTGAAATTTATAAAATTGTACTCTTAAAAATGTTTATAATTATTCAGTGAAAGAATTTATACAAATTATTTTCTTAATTCTACACTAAAAGATTATGTTTTTGGCGATATTCAATTGGGGTACATTTCTCATGTTTTTTAAAAACCGTTGAAAAATACTGGCTTGTAGAAAACCCACAACTAAATGCTACTTCGGCAACACTAAAATCATTGTTTTCCAATAATATTCGTTTAGACATTTCTAAGCGCCTCATCATTAAATACCGCATAGGTGTTAAATTTGTTAACTGCTTACAATGATATGTAAATCGAGTTAAACCAACCCCTGCTGAATCTGCCATTTTTTCAATAGTCCAAGCTTCGGCTAAATCTTTCTCTAATTCATTCAAAAATAACTTAACACTTCTTGAACTATCTGTAAGCTCTTCTTTAAGCTCTACATTTTCAGAGACCAAAAGATCTAAAAGAAGTATTAATAAATAATTAACCAACAATCTAATTCTTGATGAATTGCTTCCTTTTTTATCTGTATCAACTGCTTGTCCAATCCTCTGAAAACAGTCTATTACCCGCTTATCCGAGCGCAAACGCACATCTTCATTTTGTCTCAAAATAGTAGTTAATTTAAGCAAGTCCTCTGGTGCTAAAATTATCCAGTCAGGCCAAACCCAATTTTGATGAGGCCTCCGCACACCTAAATCTAATATAACCCAATAAAACTTTCCTACACCAATATTTGGGTTTCCAACTTTGTGAGCTTCCCATGGGCGAGTAATAGTTAAATCATTTGGTTGCAATTCCATTTCTTTTTTTTCTTGAGAATATGGCATGGAACCCGATTCTAAAAAATGAATTTCAATACCCTCATTTCTATGCCAATCTAAACCCCAATCTTGTTTTTCATTAGCATCCCAATACCCAACACTATTTAATCCTAAAGTATCATCTGTTAATCTATCTCCAGGATAAGTGTATCTAGCTAGAGCTTTAAATTTTAGTTTTTTTCTATTAACTGCATCAATAAGTGGCAAACAAGTATCTGCATGATAGATAATACCATCGGCTTCAAACGGGGTTATTTTTTGTATATTTAACTTCACTGAAAAAAATTGAACAACAATATAATGCAAATTAATTAATTTGGCATTAAATCTGCAATTTTATTATATTAAATGCTAATTTTATAACTAAACTAATTAAGTACATGACAAAATTTTAAATAAGAAGTTCAAATCATTAAAAATGAGTTCCTTAATAATTCCTCCCCTTTTTTAAGGGGAGGTGTCGATAGGCGGAGGGGTCAACGATAGAAGCTTTTCAAATATCAACGAACTATTTTTGTCATGTACTAAACTAAACTAATTAATACTAATTATAATGAATGTCAACAATTTAAACTCCATTGAAGAAGAATATGATGCCATCGTTGTTGGCACCGGTATTTCTGGTGGATGGGCTGCAAAAGAACTTTGCGAAAATGGACTTAAAACATTAGTCCTTGAACGTGGGAGAATGGTAAAACATATTGAAGATTACCCAACTGCAAACCTAGACCCTTGGGATTTTCCAACCGGCGATGTAACAACAAGAGAAACATTAGAACGTATGCCTAAACAAAATAGAACAGGATACGTTACTAGAGAGTCTCGAAAGCATTTTTTTGTAGATGATATTAAGCATCCATATAATGAAGTTAGACGTTTTGATTGGATTAGAGGTTATCATGTTGGTGGACGTTCTTTAACGTGGGGCAGGCAAAGTTACCGATTAAGTGATATAGATTTTGAAGCCAATAAAAAAGAGGGTATAGCCGTAGATTGGCCCGTTCGTTATAAAGATATTGAACCATGGTATGACAAAGTGGAAGAATACATTGGTGTGAGTGGGGAAAATTTGGGCTTAGAAGTTTTACCAGATCAAAAACTTTTAAAACCAATGAATCTTAATTGTGTTGAAGAGCATTTGAAAGAAAAAATGAATGAAACATTCGATGATGGTAGACTTTTAACCATAGGTAGAACAGCACATATAACTGAAGGCACAAAACCAGGAATGGGGAGAAGTGCTTGCCAATACAGAAATAGATGTATGAGAGGTTGTCCATTTGGAGCTTATTTTAGTAGCAACTCATCAACACTTCCAGCTGCTGAGGCTACAGGAAATATGACTTTAAGACCAAATTCAATTGTACATGAAGTTATATATGATGATGCTACCAAACAAGCAACAGGTGTAAGAGTGATTGATGCTGAAACAAAAGAAACCTTTGAATATAAAGCCAAAGTAATTTTCTTATGTGCTTCGGCTATTGCTTCAGCATCTATTTTATTGCAATCAAAATCTGAACGTTTTCCAAACGGTTTAGGAAATGATAGTGGTGAATTAGGCCACAACATTATGGATCATCATTTTAAGGTGGGAGCTACTGCAGTAGCTGATGGATTTGAAGATAAAATAAATAAAGGACGTAGAGCCAATGGAATTTATATTCCTAGATTTAGAAATCTTGGTGGAAATACTAACACTAAAGAATTCAAAAGAGGTTATGGCTACCAAGGAGGTGCAACTAGATCTAATATTTCTGAAATGGTTGCTGAATTAAAATATGGTCCAAAATTAAAAGAAGCTATTTTAAAACCTGGGGAGTGGAATGTTAACCTTCTTGCCTTTGGCGAGACATTACCTGATCATAACAATAAAATGTATTTAGATTATGATAAGCTTGACGAATGGGGATTGCCTACCGTAACCTTTGATGCCGATTTTGGTGAAAATGAATTGGCAATGCGAAAAGATATGCAAGAGCAAGCTATAAAAATGCTTGAAGCTGCTGGCTTTAAAGATGTTGAGGGCTATGATGAAATTGAAGGAAGAGCCATGGGATTAGGTATTCATGAAATGGGAACAGCAAGAATGGGACACGACCCTAAAACCTCGGTTTTAAATGGAAACAATCAAATTCACGCTTGTACAAATGTATATGTTACCGATGGAGCGTTTATGACGTCTGCTGCATGTCATAACCCATCGTTGGGTTATATGGCTTTTACCGCAAGAGCTGCAAATCATGCTGCTGAACAATTAAAGAAAAATAACGCATAAAATTTTTAAAAATGAAAAGAAGAGACGCATTAAAAAATTTAGGTCTTGCAACAGGCTTTTTTGTCGCAACGCCAACTATTGTTAGTTTATTACAAAGTTGTACCAGTGATGTTAAAATGTGGATGCCCGAATTTTTAACCAGTGATCAAGGTATTGCTTTAACCAAAATAGTTGATATCATTTTGCCAAAAACAGAAAATCTACCCTCGGCGACAGAACTTAATGTTCCTCAATTTATTGACAAATATTTGAACGAAGTTTTAGAGGATGAAGATCAAGCAAAGTTTAGAGTAGCTTTTGAAAATATGGTTTCAATACTGAGACCGAATCCTGAAGAACCTATTGGTAAAGTAACTGATGAAGCTTACAAAGCATTATTAGATAAAAACATGCTTATTAAAGACGAAATTGATCAAGAAAGAGAAGCAAATCTTGAATCTTTGGAATTAACAAAATCTGAATTTTTAAATAGCTTAAAATGGATGACTATCAATGCCTATTTAACCACTGAACAAATTGGTGAAAACGTGTTGGTTTACGACCCTGTTCCCTCGCAGTACTATTGTGGAGATTTACAAGAATTAACAGGTGGAAAATCTTATTCTTTATAAAATGAAGTATTATTCAGCTCTAATTATAACACTAATTTTAGCAATATGCTTTAGTTGTAAAAATAATTCAAAAAAAAATACTGAAACCGATACGACTAAAGTAGAAGTTGCCGAAAATTGGCAATCTTTATTTAATGGAGAAAATTTGGACGGTTGGTTAGTTAAAATCAATGGTTTTGAATTAAATGATAATTATAATAGCACCTTTAGGGCTGAAAATGGTGTCCTAAAAGTGTCTTATGACAATTATGAAAACTTCACTGATGAGTTTGGGCATATTTTTTACAAAACCCCTTTTACCAATTATAAATTGAGACTTCAATATAGGTTTGTTGGTAATCAAGTTAAAGGTGGTAAAGCTTGGGCAACAAAAAATAGTGGGATCATGCTACATAGTCAATCTCCAGAAAGTATGTTAAAAAATCAAGGCTTTCCACTTTCATTAGAATTTCAACTGCTTGGAGGTGTGAATAAAAATGAGCCTCGACCTTCAGGAAATATTTGTACACCTGGAACTCATGTTGAGATAAATGGAAAATTAATTACAGAACATTGTATTCCTGCAAATTGTAAAACCTATTATGGTGAAGAATGGATAATGGCAGAAGTTGTTGTTAATAATGATTCTATAACACATTTTATTGATGGAAAACCTGTAATATCATATTCTAACCCAACCATTGGAGGTCAGTTTTTGGATGATTCCTCAGAAGATATTCAAGCTAAAGTTGGACAATCACTAACTAGCGGTTATATTTCATTGCAGAGTGAAAGTCATCCCATAGAATTTAAAAATATTGAAATATTAAAACTCTAATACTTATAACCTTTAATTCGTTTCAAAATGAGTAAAAAACCTTCAGCTAGCAGACGATCATTCATTAAAAAAACAGTGCTAACAACTATAGGTATTTCAATTATTCCTAGACATGTAATGGGCAAAGGTTTTGTTGCACCAAGTGATAAATTAAACATTGCTATTGTTGGAGCTGGAGGAAAAGGATATACAGATATGCTTAATGTTTGGAATAATGGCGCATCAAATATTGCTGCCATTTGTGATGTTGACTGGAATAGTGCGTCAAATGCATTTAACAAATTCCCAAAAGCTAAACAGTTTAAAGATTATAGAAAGCTACTGGATGAAATGAAAGATATTGATGCTTTAACAGTATCAACACCTGATCATACACATGCAGTAATTACGCTTGCTGCAATGCAATTAAATAAAGATGTTTACGTACAAAAACCATTAACTCATAGTATTCATGAAGCCAGAGTATTAACCGAAGCCGCTAATAAATACGAAATAGTAACCCAAATGGGAAACCAAGGTGCTTCAGGTAAAGGTGTTAAAACTTTGATAGATTGGTTTGATTCTGGAATTATAGGAACTGTGAATGAAGTAGATGTTTGGACTAACAGACCTGTTTGGCCACAAGGTATTAAAACGCCTACTGAAAAGCCAACAATTCTTGATAATTTAGATTGGGACACTTGGGTTGGACCTGCAAGTTGGGTTGATTATCATCCTTTATACCATCCTTTTAAATGGCGAGGTTGGTGGAATTTTGGAACTGGCGCTCTTGGTGATATGGGTTGTCATTTAATGGATCCACCCTATAGAGTTTTAGGATTAGGATATCCAACTGAAGTTGAAAGTAGTGTTGGTTCTATATTTACACAAGATTGGACTCCCGATTATTACCCAGAATCTTGCCCGCCTTCATCAAGAACACAATTAAAATTTGAAGCAACAGAAAAAAACCCATCGGCAGTTAAACTAAATTGGACTGATGGTGGATTACGTCCATTTCATCCAGATTTGATTCCTGCAGATCATCCAATAGGTGATGAAAATAGTGCTAATGGTGTTATGATGATGGGAGAAAAAGGAATAATGACTTGTGGAACTTATGGTTTGAACCCTAAAATATACTTGAATTCTGGTGAGATTATTTTGCCTGAAAAAGATGAAATAGAAAATACAAATCCATTGCCTGAGAATGGCCATCATCGTGCATGGGTTGAAGCTTGTAAAGCTGGGTATGGAAGTGACCAACATAAAGCACTCACATCTTCTTTTGATTTTGCTGGACCGTTAACAGAATCTATTTTAATGGGGAATTTAGCTATAAGAAGCTATAACCTAAGAAAAGAAACTAAAAACGGATTTGATTACCCTGGCCGTAAAAAACTACTTTGGGATGGTGCTAATATGAAAGTTACTAATTACGAAGGTGCAAACCAATTTGTAAAACGTGAGTATAGAAAAGGTTGGAAATTGGATTAAAGAATTTTTTGAAACTAACTATCCTCGAGGCAGTCCCGATAGCTATCGGGATCGAGGAATTATTTCGACTAAATACAAAGAAAGTCTTAATTAATATTTTTTAGATTTATTCTACAATAAATTTCCCTTTCATTAAACCAGAGTGCCCAGGAAAACTACAGATAAAATCATAAGTCCCAGCTTCTGGAGCATCAAACTCAATGGAGGCTACTTGACCTCCACCTATTAAATCTGTATGAGCAATAGTATCATCAGTATCTTTAGGAATGTATTTGTTGTCTTTTTCTGACGCTGCTTTAGCCGAAAACGCAGTAACATCTACACCTTGCTTTAAAATAACTATGTTATGTCCCATAACATTAATATCTAATTTACCAACATGTCTCAAAGTTAGCTTCACCTTTTGTCCTACTTTTACTTTAATTTCATTGGTATTAAATCGCATCACATCATTTGATGTAATTACAATATTTGCTACATTATCGTCTTCTTCTACTTCTTCTTTATCCGTTGAGCTTGATTTTTCATAAGTAAATCCCTCTTTCTCTTCTTTTTTACCACCACAATTAAACATTAACAAAGCTAGTAAAATAGCTAGTGATTGAATTTTAATAATTTTCATATTTAAAGTTTTTAGTTAATTTAAAAATAGTTAATCCAAATTATAAAATATAATCTGTACTAATAAAATTAGACGTTTTCTTTTCCAAAAGCTCAGTTAAAATAGCATTATTGTACTCGTTATCTTTTGACGCTACAAATGTTCTTATAGAAAATGAACGTAATGCATCATGAACACTCAAAGTCCCATAAGCTGAATCTTTTCTACCTGTGAAAGGATAAACATCTGGACCACGCTGACAAGAACTATTCAAATTCACTCGACAAACCAAGTTTACTAAAGTATCAATTAATGGTGAAAGGGTATGAATATTTTTTCCGAACAAACTTACTTGTTGTCCATAATTAGATTCTGCCATATCATCAAGTGGTTCCTCAATATCTGAAAAAGAAACAACTGGAACTACAGGTCCAAATTGTTCTTCTTTAAACACGCGCATGTCTTTAGAAACAGGATATAAAACCGCTGGAAAAATAAAATTCTCAGTAGTTTCACCACCTTTTTTATTTAACACTTTGGCACCTTTTTCTTTAGCATCATCAATTAATTCTTGAATATATGCTGGTTTTTCTTCTTCAGGTAAAGGTGTTAATTTAGCACCATCTTCCCATGGATTTCCATATTTTAGTTGGTCTACTTTAAAGGCAAATCGTCTGTTAAATTCTTCAACTACAGATTCGTGAACATACAATACTTTAAGTGCTGTACAACGCTGCCCATTAAACGATAAGGTTCCTGCAATACATTCATCAACCGCCAAATCTAAATCGGCATCGGGTAATACTATCGCAGGGTTTTTAGCCTCTAAACCTAAAACCATACGCAATCTATTTCCTTTTGGATGTTGCGATTGTAAAGCATTTGCAGATTTACTATTTCCTATTAGAGCCAAAACATCTATTTTTCCTGATTTCATAATAGGTGTTGCTAGAACACGACCACGACCAAAAACAATATTAACCACACCTTCTGGAAAACTACTTTGAAAAGCTTCCATTAAAGGTGAAATTAGCAAAACACCATGTTTTGCCGGTTTAAAAATAACCGGGTTACCCATAATTAAGGCAGGGATTAATAAAGTAAAAGTTTCATTTAAAGGATAATTATACGGTCCTAAACACAAAACAACACCTAATGGCCCTCGGCGAATATGCGCATAAACTCCTGAGTTTTTTTCAAATTTAGCTGAATCTCTATCTATCTGTTTATAAGCCTCAATAGTATCGTAGATATAATCTACGGTTCTATCAAATTCTTTTTCAGAATCTGGTAGATTTTTACCTATTTCCCACATCAAAAGTTTTACAACTTCTTCACGCTTGGTTTTCATTTGTTCAACAAAAGTTTCCATGCAGGCAATTCTATCCGCTACCTTCATTGTGGGCCACAAACCCTTACCCTTATCATAGGCTGAAGTTGCAGAATTAAGGACTTCTAATGCTTCTTTTTCTCCTAATTGAGGAATAGTTCCTAAAAGTGTTTTCTTATATTTTTCTGTAGATGAAATAGTTGAATATACCTCTGCAGTATCACCTTCCCAATTTTTTAATTCACCATTTACTAAATAGGTTTTTTGATGTAAAAGCGAATCTATTTTAAATGTTTCTGGAATATCTTGGAAAGTTTTTTTCATAATATGAAAGTTTGTATTGAATTTGTGGAATAACCTAAATCTCTATTATAACAGAAATAAAATTATGTATTCCAAAGTAAAGAAAATTAAGCTAAATCTAATAGATAAACCACTTATAATTTAAAGGATTGAAACGAAAACGTTTGCGGAATTGCTAATTAAAAAATAGTATTACTTAGACTAAAAATTGAAATAAATCAGGTTTATCATTTAAGTAATCACCATAAAACTTATGTGTTTTCATTCTGGTTATTAAAGGTTCTAAATCGGATGAAGATTTTAACTGAATTCCAACGACTGCCGATCCATTTTCACGATTTGTTTTTTTAGCATATTGAAAGTAGGTAATATCATCATTAGGTCCTAAAATATCTACCACAAAATCCTTTAAAGCTCCTGCACGTTGCGGAAATTTTAATATAAAATAATGCTTTAAATTGGCGTAAAGCAATGCACGTTCTTTAATTTCTGCAGTTCGTGTAATATCGTTGTTACTACCGCTAACAATACAAACCACATTTTTTCCTTTGATTTCTTCAGCATAAAAATCTAAAGCAGAAATACTTAATGCACCAGCAGGCTCCACCACAATAGCATCTTTATTATAAAGCTCTAAAATGGTTTCACAAACCTTCCCTTCTGGAACGGTTATCATATCGTCAAGATTTTCTTTACAAATTGCAAAAGTTAAATCGCCTACCCGCTTTACTGCAGCACCATCAATAAATTTTTCAATATGTTCTAATGTGGTATTTTTATTATTTTTTATTGACGTTGACATAGATGGCGCACCTTCTGGCTCGATTCCAATAATTTTTGTGTTAGGAGATAATAGTTTAAAAACGGTTGATAACCCAGCAGCTAATCCGCCACCGCCAACAGCAAGAAATACATAGTCAATTGGTACATCGGTCTGTTCTAAAATCTCTAAACCTACTGTAGCCTGACCTTCAATAACTTTTTCATCATTAAATGGATGAATAAAGGTTTTTCCCAGTTCATCACATTCAACCATCGCAGAGTGATACGCATCGTCAAACGTATCGCCTTCTAATTTGATATTTATATAATCCCCACCAAACATTTTAACCTGTTCTAACTTCTGGTTTGGTGTTGGCGCAGGCATATAGATGGTGCCTTGTATTTGTAATAATTTGCAAGATAAAGCTACGCCTTGGGCATGATTTCCAGCACTAGCGCAAACCACACCTTTCTGAGACTCTTCTTTTGTTAAAGAGCTTATTTTATTGTAAGCTCCTCGTATTTTATAAGAACGGACTTGTTGTAAATCTTCCCTTTTTAAAAGGATATTTGCTTTATAATGCTCAGAATAGCGCAAACTAGCATGTAAAGACGTAACTGCCGATACTTTTTTAATAGTATCGGCAGCTTGTTTTACTTTATCTATAGTAGGAAAATATATTTGCTTTTCCTTGTTCATGATTTTATTTTAGTTTCCCGTTTTCACGGGAATGACAATTACAATGGAAGCCTCAAGAAAAGATCTTGAAGAAACTCTTTACAATTAAACGATTGGCTTCATAGCCGTCATAGACGCTCTTAAAAACCTACCTACTTTTTCAACAGGATGGTTTCTTAATGCTGCATTAATTTCAATTAACTTCGCATTATCAACGCTTTTACCATTGTCTTTTGAAAATGGTTTCCCAATAACATCGGTATCAATGGTTTTCATGAAATCAGCTAATAATGGCTTACAAGCATGATCGAATAAATAACAACCGTACTCTGCTGTATCAGAGATTACACTGTTCATTTCGTACAATTTCTTTCTTGCAATGGTATTAGCTATAAGTGGTGTTTCGTGTAACGATTCGTAGTATGCAGAAGCATCTATAATTCCAGAATCTGTCATCGCTTCAAAAGCCAACTCGACACCAGCTCTTACCATGGCTACCATTAATACACCGTTGTCATAAAATTCTTGTTCAGAAATTTCCACATCACCAGCTGGAGTTTTTTCAAATGCTGTTTCTGCAGTTGCAGCTCTCCAACCCAATAAATCTTTATCATCATTTGCCCAATCTGCCATCATTCCACTAGAAAAATTACCTTCTATAATATCATCCATATGCTTTTGGAACAACGGACGCATAATATCTTTTAATTCTTCTGAAAGTTCAAACGCTTTAATTTTTGCTGGGTTAGAAAGTCGATCCATCATATGGGTAATGCCACCATATTTAAGTCCTTCTGTAACGGTTTCCCATCCGTATTGAATCAATTTTGAAGCATAGCCTTTATCAATACCTTTTTCAACCATTTTATTGAAACAAAGAATAGAACCTGTTTGAAGTAAACCACACAATATGGTTTGTTCACCCATTAAATCAGACTTAACTTCAGCAATGAAAGACGATGCTAAAACACCTGCTCTATCACCACCAGTTGCTGCTGCATAAGCTTTTGCTTGCGCCCAACCTTTCCCTTCGGGGTCGTTTTCTTCGTGCACTGCAATTAATGTTGGTACACCAAAACCTCTTTTATATTCTTCTCTTACTTCTGTTCCTGGGCATTTTGGTGCTACCATAATAACCGTTAAATCTTCACGAACTTGAGTTCCTTCTTCGACTATATTAAAACCGTGAGAATAAGACAACGTTGCACCTTTTTTCATTAAAGGCATTACTGCTTTAACCACACTTGTGTGTTGCTTATCTGGTGTTAGGTTTAACACTAAATCTGCCGTTGGAATTAATTCTTTATAGGTTCCTACATTAAATCCATTTTCTGAAGCATTTATAAAAGACTGACGTTTTTGAGCAATAGCAGCATCACGCAATGTATAAGAAATATCTAATCCAGAATCTCTCATGTTTAAACCTTGATTTAAACCTTGTGCACCGCAACCTACAATTACAATTTTTTTGCCTTTTAAAGCATTTACGCCATCTTCAAATTCTGAAGAATCCATAAATCTACACTTCGATAATTGATTTAATTTGTCTCTTAACGATAATGTGTTAAAATAATTTCCCATTTTTAATTTTTTGTTATTATTGGTTATTGAATGCCATAAGCATTTCTGATACTTTCATTTCTTCTTTTGTTACTGCAATGCGACCTGAACGGACAAACTGCATAATTCCGAAAACATTTAAATCGCGTCTTAAAGATTCAATTTCGTTTCTTCTACCCGATTTTTCAAGTACAAAAAACTCTTTATTTACAGTTACGATTCTCGCGTAACTTTCTTTAATAATGTTCTGAATTTGCGGCTCGTTAAATAACAAATCAGACTTAATTTTAAACATACAAGACTCAGTGAAAATAGTTTCATCTTCTGTATGATAATAAGCTCTAATTGTTTCAACCTGCTTTTCAATTTGCTTAACAATTTTAATGGCATTTGTCTCTGTTATGTTTACAACAAGAACAAAACGATTTACACCTTCAATCTCGGACTGAGATGTAGTTAAACTTTCAATATTGATATGTCTACGCTGAAAAATAGCGGATATACGATTCAATAAACCGATATTATTTTCGGTATAAATTGATATGGTGAATGATTTTATGTCTTCGTTCATTTTTCTTTAAGATGACAGAAAATAGATGCTAGAAAATAGACTGAATTAACAATTCTACAAGTTTATTTTTAATGCTTAGCCATCTTTTTTCTTTGTTCTTTATTCTTTATTCTTTATTTTTTATTCTTAACTTAATCTAACATCTGAAACTGATGCCCCAGAAGGAATCATTGGAAACACATTACCTTCTTTCTCAACACAAACCTCTAAGAAATAAGACTCTTTTGATTCCATCATTTCTTTTATAGCTTCTGCTAATTCTTCCCGTTTTGTAACTTTTTTGGCTTTAATATAATAGCCTTCAGCAACAGCTACAAAATTTGGATTTGTCATTTCTGTAGATGCGTAACGTTTATCGAAAAACAACTGTTGCCATTGGCGCACCATTCCTAAAAATTCATTATTTAGAACCACAATCTTAACCGCTGCTTTTTGCTGAAAAATAGTTCCTAATTCTTGAATATTCATTTGGTAACCACCATCACCTATAATGGCAACTACCTCGCGTTCTGGCGCCGCCATTTTTGCTCCAATAGCAGCAGGAAGTGCGAATCCCATAGTGCCTAAACCACCAGAAGTTATGTTACTTTTTGTGACATTGAAATCTGCATATCGACATGCAATCATTTGATGTTGTCCCACATCCGAAACAATAGCTGCATTACCTTTACTCTCAATATTTATTTGTTGTATAACCTCACCCATAGTCAATCCTTCTTTCGTAGGATGAATATCGCCTTTAATTACTTTTTCAAATTCAATAGCATATAAATCTTTGAATTCTTGTAACCAAGATTCATGTTTATTTTCATTTAAAGCATCTAAAAGCATGGCTAAGCTTTCTTTTGAATTCCCTAAAACAGCAACATCGGTCTTAACATTTTTATCAATTTCCGCAGGGTCAATATCAAAATGAATGATTTTTGCTTGTTTTGCATAGGTATCTAAACTCCCCGTAACACGGTCATCAAAACGCATTCCGATAGCAATTAACACATCACATTCGTTGGTTAATTTATTTGGTGCATAATTACCGTGCATGCCAACCATACCTATATTTAATGGATGTGATGTGGGTAATGCCGAAGCTCCTAAAATAGTCCACGCAGCAGGAATTCCTGCTTTTTCAATCACCGCTTTTAATTCTGCTTCAGCTTGACCTAAAATAACACCTTGCCCCCAAACAATCATGGGTTTTTTTGCATTATTAATTAATTCGGCAGCAGCGATAATACTGTTTGGATCTGTTTTTGGAATCGGAATATAACTTCTTACACCTCTACATTTTTCATATTTAAAATCTAATTCAGAAACTTGAGCATCTTTAGTAATATCAACTAGCACAGGTCCTGGTCTTCCGCTTTTAGCAATATAAAATGCTTTAGCAATGGCTCCAGGAATATCTTCTGCTTTGGTAACTTGGCAGTTCCATTTAGTAACCGGTGTAGAAATTCCAACAATGTCTGTTTCTTGAAAGGCATCACTCCCCAATAAATGAGAAAACACTTGTCCTGTAATACAAACCAATGGTGTAGAGTCTATTTGTGCATCGGCAATTCCAGTAATCAAATTGGTTGCTCCTGGCCCCGAAGTTGCCATAGCCACACCTACTTTACCAGATATACGTGCATAGCCTTGCGCAGCATGTGCAGCACCTTGTTCGTGACGTGTTAATACGTGATGAATCTGGTCTTGGAACTTGTATAATTCATCATAAACAGGCATAATAGCGCCTCCTGGATATCCGTATAGAATATCAACACCTTCTGCCATCAAACTTCTTACAACAGCTTCGCTTCCTGTAATACGGATTGTTTTTTCAGCCACGTTTTTGGTTTTATTTATTGTTTGAGTTTCTTTCATCTCTCAGTATTTTTTATTACTCTTTCGAGCTTACTCTAACTTTTTTTCTTTTTATAATGACTAACTTTTGGTTATTCAATTATAAGATTCCTGCGTTCGCAGGAATTTTATGCGTCAGTTACACAGCCTTTTGAAGCCGATGCTACCGTTTTTGCATATTTATATAATATTCCTTTTTTATGTTTTAACGCTGGTTGAACCCATTGTGATTTTCTTTCCGCTAATTCTTCATCAGTAAGTAATACGTTTATAGTATTGTCTTCAGCACTAATTTTAATTTTGTCACCCGTTTTTAATAACCCAATAGTGCCACCCGATTGTGCTTCTGGAGTAATATGCCCCACAACAAATCCGTGTGTTCCTCCAGAAAAACGGCCATCTGTAATTAATGCTACCGATTTCCCTAAACCTGCTCCCATTATTAATGAGGTTGGCTTCAACATTTCTGGCATGCCTGGACCTCCTTTTGGACCGACATAACGAATGACGACAACATCACCTCTTGCTACTTCGCCATTTGAAATACCTGTATTTGCAGCTTGCTCACCATCATAAACCACAGCTTTTCCTTCAAATAACAAGCCTTCATTTCCTGAAATTTTTGCCACAGCACCTTCAGTAGCTAAGTTTCCATAAAGGATTTGTAAATTTCCTGAAGATTTTAATGCGTTCTCTTTTGGATAAATAACATCTTGATCATTTTCAAATTTAAGTGGCTCAACATTTTGTAAATTTTCAGCTAAAGTCTTTCCAGTTACTGTTAAACAATCACCATGTAAATAGCCATTATCTAATAAGTATTTCATAACAGCAGGTGTTCCTCCAATGCCATGAACGTCTTCCATTAAGTATTTTCCTGATGGTTTTAAATCTGCAATTAACGGCGTTCTATCACTTACACGTTGAAAATCTTCTAAAGTAAATTCAATATCCGCAGCATGCGCAATGGCTAAAAAATGCAAAACCGCATTTGTAGAACCTCCTAAAGCATTTACGAGTGCAATGGCATTTTCAATAGATTTTTTAGAAATAATATCTAAAGGTTTTAAATCTAATTCTAAAAGATTTTTAATAGCTATGGCTGTTCTTTCACTTTCAGATAATTTATTAGGATTTTCAGCAGGAATAGACGAGTTATAAGGCAATGCAAAGCCCATACATTCTATTGCCGAAGCCATCGTATTTGCTGTATACATACCGCCGCAAGCGCCTGCTCCTGGAATCGCACTTTTAATAATAGCTCTATATTCTTCTTCATCAATTTCACCAGCCATTTTTTGACCTAAAGCTTCAAAAGCAGAAACAATGTTTAATTTTCTTCCTTTATACTTTCCAGATGCAATAGTTCCTCCATACATCATAATGGCCGGACGATTTAAACGCAACATAGCAATGACTGCTCCTGGCATATTTTTATCGCAACCAACAACAGAAATTAGCGCATCGTAGCTTTGCGCATTCATAACTGTTTCAATAGAATCTGCAATAATATCGCGAGACGCTAAAGAATAGTTCATACCAGAAGTCCCCATAGAAATACCATCACTAACGCCAATAGTATTGAATCCTAAACCTACTAAACCAGCAATTTTAGTTTCAATCTTAACCTCAGCAGCTAAGCCATTTAAATGCATGTTACATGGGTTTCCATCGTATCCAGTGCTCGCAATACCCACTTGAGCCTTATGCATGTCTTCATCAGTCAACCCCACTGCATATAACATAGCTTGAGATGCTGGTTGAGATTCATCTTGCGTTAGCCTTTTACTATGTTTATTGAGTTCTTTCATTTTTGTTACAGATAATTTTATGCTTTATCTTTTTTTTACTTGATATTTTAACGATTTATGCCTTTTAATAAAAATTCAATAAACCCCAAATAAGATTCGAAATTACTTTATTAGGTTTTTATTTATAGTTTTCTTAGGTTTTTAAGGTTAAATCCATGACCTGCAAAAACAACATAACTATTTGTTTTTCAGTTTTTTAAATCAATATTTTTATGATGCCCAAAAAATGAAAAATAAGTAATAAAAACCCTCCGTTTAGGGATGGCTCATAAAAATTTATTTTTGTTTTAATATCTCATTCCTAATCATTGTAAAATAATCGCAATGACATTAATAGAAAGGATATTTAAAATTTGCTTTTTTGTCTTGGCGCTACAACTATTTACAAATTATTTTGGCTCTAGTTTAAAATAGGTATTATTTTGTATATTTACGTTATGAATATAACAGAAATCAAAAAGGAATTGCTCAAATTACCTCTCTTAGAGAGGCAGCGAGTTATAGCAGAGGTTTTAGATAAAGACATTGGGTCAGGAGAAGCAAATCGATGTCAGCAATCACGTCGTGAGTTACTTAATAATAAGCAAGGTGTTTGTCCTCATTGTGGACATAATAAATACGTTAAGTTTGGTTTTAAAAGCAACTCTCAACGTTACAAGTGTAAATCTTGTAAACGTAGTTTTACCGAATATTCAGGTACTTGGATGGCAGGCATTCATCATAAAGAGAAACTAGATGATTATTTGGGGCTAATGCTAGAAGAAAAAAGTTTAGATAAAATAAAAGTTGCTTTATCCATTAATAAAAAAACAGCCTTTGATTGGCGCCATAAAGTATTAGCATCTTTGTCCGAAAAGGATAAAGATAATTTTACAGGCATCACGGAAAGTGATGAAACATTTTTTTTAAGTTCTGAGAAAGGAAGGTCTGTATCAAACAGAAAACCAAGAAAGCGTGGTGGCTCATCAAAAAAGAGAGGCATCAGTAACGACCAAGTTGCCGTTATAGTAACACAAGACAGAACATCTAATTTAGACCTTACTGTAGCTACAATGGGTAGGCTAAAGAAAATAGACATTGAAAATGCTATTGGTAAGAGCATAACCTCTCAAACAGTTTTATGTAGTGATGCACACGTTAGTTATAAAGGCTTTGCTATAGATAATAATATTGAGCATCATCAACTAAAAGCTGCTATTAAACAACGTGTAAAAAATAAAGTGTACCACATCCAACACGTCAACTCAACACACAATAGACTTAAAAAATGGATTGATAATACGTTTTGGGGCGTATCAACAAAGTATCTGCAACAGTATTTAAATTGGTATCAAATTAAAGAGAAAATTAAATATAGAAACGATAAGCTAAATGCATTTGTAAATAAAGCATCCGAAGATATTAAAGCATATCAAAAATATCAAAATATTGAATTACAGTACGAAAAACTAATATCAACACAGATATAAACTAGAGCCATTATTTTTAAGAACCAATTATTTCTTGAAAAAAAGAAAAATTAATGGCTATATTCTTTTATTTTTTTACTTTTGCAAACAAATAACAGAGGAAAGATTTGACTGATTGCAACCTCTTTATACTTAACGTTTTTAAGTATAAACAAAAATGCTAAAGGCAGTGTAAACTTCCTTCGACGTTATCGTCAAATCTTGCTCAAAACATATTAAATGGCATATTTATTTACTTCTGAAAGTGTTTCTGAAGGACACCCAGACAAAGTAGCAGATCAAATTAGTGATGCTTTAATTGATAACTTTTTAGCTTTTGACACCGAAAGTAAAGTAGCTTGTGAAACCTTGGTAACTACAGGACAAGTAATTCTTGCCGGCGAAGTTAAATCGAATACTTACTTAGACGTTCAAAAAATAGCAAGAGATACTATAAATAAAATTGGCTATACCAAAGGCGAATATATGTTTGATGGAAATTCTTGTGGTGTATTATCTGCAATTCATGAGCAATCGGATGATATAAATCGAGGTGTAGACAGAGCGACTAAAGAGCAACAAGGCGCCGGTGACCAAGGTATGATGTTTGGTTACGCCACTAATGAAACCGAAAATTTTATGCCTTTAGCATTAGACTTATCGCATAGAATTTTAAAAGAATTGGCTGAATTACGTAGAGAAAATAAAGATATCACCTATTTAAGACCAGATAGTAAAAGTCAGGTAACTATTGAATATAGCGATGACAACGTTCCGCAACGTATTGATTCTATTGTAGTTTCTACGCAACATGATGATTTTGCTGACGATGATACTATGCTTGCTAAAATTAGAAAAGATATTGTTGCAATTTTAATTCCTCGTGTTGTTGCGCAACTTCCTGAAAATATTCAAAAATTATTTAATGATCATATAAAGTATCATATTAACCCAACTGGCAAATTTGTAATAGGTGGGCCACATGGTGATACAGGTTTAACAGGACGTAAAATTATTGTAGATACTTATGGCGGAAAAGGGGCACATGGTGGTGGCGCATTTTCTGGAAAAGACCCGAGTAAAGTAGATAGAAGTGCTGCTTACGCTACCCGACATATTGCTAAAAACCTTGTTGCAGCAGGTGTTGCTGATGAAGTTTTAGTACAAGTGAGTTATGCTATTGGTGTGGTTGAACCTATGGGAATTTTTATAGATACTTACGGCACTTGTTCATTTAATATGACCGATGGCGAAATTGCAGAAAAAGTTTCGACCATTTTTGATATGCGCCCATTTGCTATTGAAGAACGTCTTAAATTACGTTCACCAATATACAGTGAAACTGCTGCTTACGGACACATGGGGCGTAAAAATGAAGTTGTAACCAAAATATTTTCTCAACCTTTAGGCGAAACTATTACGCTAGATGTTGAACTTTTTACATGGGAGAAATTAGATTATGTTGATAAAGTAAAAACCGCTTTTGGATTATAAAATTTAAGGACATATATAAATTTAAAAGACTGCTTTTTAAGCAGTCTTTTTTTATTAATTGACTTTAACGATAACTACACATTACTGTATCTAATAAAACCCATTTTAACCCTAACGAGTTAACTTTTAGCTTACTAATAAATTTACTGGTGCTATATATAAAAGGAAAATACCAGCAAACTTTACTCTTGTTCATTTTCTTTTATTAACTTAGTTCTTGACAACCAAACTCAATATTCTCAACGCAGTTACATGCTGTTAAACTAAGATATGAAAAAAAATTATAAACAGATTATTAAATGGCTAAAGAAAAGAATTAAAGCCATTACACCCGGGAATAATGCCGTAAAAGGAGCTGCGCTAGGCTTATTAATTATAACAGCAATTTTTTGGTTATTATTTGCCATTGGCACATATACAAACCTTAAAGATAAATGGATACTCTTATTTTTCGTGGTCTTTATTCTGGTAATCATCTTATTTGCCTTTCTCATTAGATGGGTCATTAAACTTCTTTATAATGTCCCGAATTTTTACAAATTAGCACTTTTAATAACAGTGCCATTACTAATTATAATGAGTTTTGATTGGGTGATACCTGCAATACTTATTATTCTAGCCTCACTATGTGGTGCAGTTATTTTAGTTTTAAAAAAAACGGGGATTCAAAATCTATCAAAATCAAAAAAAGTAGTTACCCTTTTGGGAATTTTTATTGGGTTTGGCGGTTTTATTACCCTTGCAATTCTATATAATCAAAATGGTTTTGATGTAGATCCGATGACAAATGCAGCACGATCTTCCGAATCAAAAATTGAACAAATAGAAGCTATTTCTCCCGCCAAAAAAGGATCTTATATTGTGAAAACATTAACCTATGGTAGTGGAAAAGATTTACATCGACCAGAATATGGCGATGAAGTTGGTATTAAAACCGATTCTGTTAACGGTTTAGCATTTATTGACGATTGGGATGGATTCGGAGGCTGGTGGCGTGAAAAATATTGGGGGTTTAACTCCAAGTCTCTACCTATAAATGCACGTGTTTGGTATCCTGAAGGAGAAGGGCCATTTCCTTTAGCATTAATCGTTCATGGAAATCATAGTATGCAAGATTATTCGGATACCGGTTATGAATACCTTGGAGAATTACTAGCCTCTAAAGGAATCATTTTAGCCTCTGTTGACGAGAATTTCATCAATGGATCTTGGTCAAATATTTTTGGTGGATTGGATAAAGAAAATGATGCAAGAGGCTGGTTGCTACTTGAACATTTAAAGGTATGGCATAAATGGAATAAAACAGAAAACAATTTATTTTTTAATAAAATTGACACTTCCAATTTAGCACTTATAGGCCACTCAAGAGGCGGTGAAGCAGTAGCGCATGCAGCAATGTTCAATACATTACCATTTTATCCAGATGATGCTTCAGTAAAATTTGATTATAACTATAGCATCAAGTCTATTGTGGCTATAGCTCCCGTTGACGGTCAATATGAACCAGGAAATAGTAGAACCGAAATTAGTGATATTAATTATTTTGTAATTCATGGTGCACAAGATGCAGATGTTAACTCATTTATGGGTTCTCAGCAATATGAAAGGGTAAAATTTAAAGATAGCCTTTATCATTTCAAATCTGGTGTTTATGTTTATGGAGCTAATCACGGGCAATTTAACACAAGTTGGGGCAACAACGATACTGGCAACCCTTTTTTGGGGCTCTTAAATCTTAAACAACTAATTTCTGCTGAAGATCAATTAGAAATTGCTAAAGTTTATATTGGTTCATTTTTAGATATTACATTAAAAAATAAAAATGACTACCTCCCTTTATTTATGGATGCCAGAAAAGGCAAAGATTGGCTTCCTAAAACTATTTATTTAAACCAATTTGAGGATTCGAATTTACAACCAATTGCCAATTTTAACGAAGATTTTGATGTATCTACCATAACTCAAGCTGGTGGGAAAGCTAATTCTGAAAACTTATCGGTTTGGCGTGAGCAAGAGATAAAACTTAAATGGCAAAAAAAAGGAAGTAGAGCGCTTTTTGTTGGGTGGAATTATACTTTTGATGACGAAAAAAAACTGGATGAGGCTGTACCAGATTCTTTAATTGCTAACTATTCTATGCGTCTTTTATCTACTGTAATTGATTCTTCATCAGTTTTAACTTTTTCAATGGCAGAATCTAAAGAATCTGCCAACCCTAAATCTAAAGGGAAATGGGTAAATGAAAATGACACCAAAAATGAGGATACTGATGATGATGAAAAAGATGACGATGAAGACAAAAGCGATGACAAAGATATTCCCAAAGAACCGATAGATTTCACCATTGAATTGAATGACTCTTTTGGAGAAAAAGTATCATTTCCTTTAAGTGATTTTGCACCTTTACAGAGAGTCATTGAAGTTATGATTAATAAAACAGGATTTATATTTGATGATAAAGAATCAGAAATAATATTTCAAACATTCTATTTTCCAACTGAACAATTTCTGGAAATTAATCCAAAATTTACAACCTCCAACATTGAAGAAATTAGGTTTATTTTTAATAAAAACAAAAGTGGGGTAATCGTAATTGATAATATTGGGTTTATGAAAAGCTTATAGGTTAATACTTTCTGAAGCTACAAATGCATTTATAAAACAGGTTTATATATCCTAGTTCCCCGCTATTGAAAATAAAAAGTAACGCTGTTATCACATCTTGACCTTTTTATTTTAAAATATTTACTGAAATAAATTTCGAAAACCTTTTAAAACAAAAAAGTTTGCATGTTCATGCAAACTTCCCGAGTTAAAGTGGGGAGAGCAGGATTCGAACCTGCGAAGACGTAGTCAGCAGATTTACAGTCTGCCCTCGTTGGCCGCTTGAGTATCTCCCCAAAACCGAGCGCAAATATATTACTGATTCTTAATTTATCAAAAGAAAAAATTATAATTTCTAACTAAACATCGAAATAGTTGAAATAAGATTATATTTCGTATCGAACTCTAAAGGTTACAAAACGAGGTTGTATAAACGTTTCGGAAGTTGATACCGAAATAGTATTAGCACCATTATTAATTCTAGATTCAATATCTAACAAGTTAGTGGCTCTAATTTCATATTCCCATTTAGAATCTCTATCTTTTCTATATGCCAATGATGCATTCCATGTTTCAAAAGATTGAGATTCACCACCTTTTTCCTTTTGACGGTTATAAGCATAATCTGTTCTAAAAGTAATAGATTTCAAAATATAGGCATCGAAATCTACTGAGGGTTCATTTGTGTAAAATACTGTATTTCTAGTTCCTTGATTATTTGTGTTTACACCGTATCTATACCTTAAACTAACATTAGGTGCAACTTTAAAATTAGTACGTAATTCAGGAGTGTAGGTTTGTGTAAATCTTTCATTTACAGATTGTCTTCCTTGAATAAACTGATTATTTTTACTATAATTAAAATTTGTACTTAAACTTGCTCTAAGCTTTCCAAATGTGCGCTGAACTCGCCCATTTGCAGAAACATTTTCATCGGCAAAATTAGAATTAAAAAAAGTGCTTGTTGTAATTACGTTTTCAAAGTTGGTTAAACCTCTAATTTGATCTATATTTTTTGTATAAGCTACACGTGCGAATACGTTTGTATAATTAAACAAATTAAAACTGTTATAAAACAAACTTACATTATGTGATAAAGCATTTTGTAAATCTGGCTCACCAAATTGAATACTACTAAAATCATTTAAAACTAAGCCTTGTGCTAAACGGGTTACATCAGTAAATTGGTTACGCATATTATATCTTAATGTTAAACTTTCACTCTTTTTGAATTGAATACGAGTTTCAAAATCTGGCAAAAACCTTAAGAAGTTATCCTTAAATTCTTCATTAAATTGGCTGTTTTTATTTCCATAGGCATGTACTGAAAACCCGGGTCTGAAAGTGAATTTTCCAGCTTTTAATGTATAATGAACGCCTAAATAAAAATCACTAAAATTATATTCAGTATCATTTGTAGCCCTACCATCATTAAATGTTGGTGTTGGGTTAAACTGAGAACCATCATCTAAAAATTGAAAAATATTGGAGTTAAATTGTTGGGTACTTAAAATAGTACCTAAAGTAAAGTTAATATTGCTTTTAGCATTAAGTATGTTATAGTAATCAACTTTCGCATCTAATTGATTTGACTTTATGCGTCTATTCTGTCCTAAATCGTAGTTATCAAAACTGGTAATTAAACCTAAAGCTTCCGCTGTTGTATCATAGGCATCTCTATCATCGGGATTTAATTCATCATTATTATCAGGGTCATTAAACAATAATGCATTATAAAAAGGATCTTCGTTTTTTATTAAATGTTGTGCCTCAAAAGCAAAAATATTCTTTTCGTCAAGCGTGTAATAGTAATTAATATTTTGATTAATACTATAAGGCTTTACCTCATCAAACTGATTAGTATTTCCTAAAACTGATGATAAAAAATTTTGATCTTGTGAATCATTTGAAATTCTACCTAAAATATCATAATCCAGTTGATTATTAATATTTGGCTTATAAGTGGCACTCAATTTTAGTAATCCTTGATTAGAAGCTTCATTACTTACGCGCTCTGTAGTTTCGTCTGGAATGCCCAAATCTGAGTCTGTATATTGTCTAAATGTTTCTTGTCTTGAAGCAATACGACTACTGTTAAATATTGCAAAACCACTTATATCTAAAGCTTTATTAGGTGAGTAACTAAAATTTGTTGCCCCAAGTTTATTTTCAACATCGACAGCATTGTTTTGGCTGGTTAAAAACCCAAGACTGTTATCGCCTAAATTAATACTCGTACCACTATTATTACTTGGAGCTCTAAAGCCTCCTCCAAAGCCTCGAATATCTCTACGTGATAAAGCAACTTCTCCTGTATTATTTAAATCTCCTATAAAATTAAGAGTGAATTTAGGGCTGTAATAAAATAGTTTAGGTTGCGCTAAATAAAGTTCTTCATCAGTTGACGAGCCTCCTCCAACGGTCACATTTCCAAACCAAAAATTTTCTTTACCTTCTTTTAGTTTTATATTCAATGCTACGTTATCTTGATTATTTGTAACACTACTTAATTGGCCAACTTCAGAGTAATTACGTAATACTTGAATTTTATCTACAGCATTAGAAGGTATGTTTTTTGTAGCTAGTTTTGTATCACCATCAAAAAAGTCCTTTCCGTTGACCATCAATTTATTTACAACTTTACCTTCAACTTCTATTTGTCCATCCTCATTAATTTCTACACCAGGTAGATTTTTTAAATCATCCTCAAGATTACGTTCTGTTCCAGTTCTAAAAGAATCTGCATTATAAATAAGCGTATCACCTTTTATGGTAACTGGCATTTCATAAGTTAGTTCAACAGCATCTAGCGCATTATCAGCTACAAGAGTAATATCTTTTTCTATATTATCTTCAACTGTGGTAATTATTTCTTCAAAGGTTTTCATACCAATATAACTTACCTGTAGTTTATATTTAGCATTTTTACCCAGAGACAGAATATATTTTCCTTTGTCGTTCGTTATTCCATAAGATTCAAGCGCACTGGTTTCTTGATTTAGAGCAATAACATTAGCTAACTCCAAAGGTTCTCCTATACTATCTTTA
>JBAQZZ010000239.1:0-3959 GCA_049791475.1 Flavobacteriaceae bacterium
CCTTTATCTGTTTCAACAGATACTAAAAATAATCCAGATTTTAACTGATTTACATGTACTGAAGATGTATTTGAATAATCTTTCAAAACTATTCTACCTGAAATATCATAAATAGTTACTTCATTTATTTTTAAAGCATTATTTACATCAAATTTAAGTACATCTTTTACTGGGTTATTCATTAATCTAATATCTAGCTCAGTAACTTCATATTCATTATTATCTAGAGTATATGATGATAAAGTTTCCATAACTACATCATCTATACTAGCTAGAGGCACTTCTAATTGTGTTGTTCTAAAAACAAGATCATTACTGTTGGCATCATAATAAAAACATGACGTTTGAGTAGCTATTCCTGTAACTAGACCTCCCAGGGTTGAAAGGTTTAAGTTTTGTTCATTTTTTAATCGTGTAACTTCACCATCAAAACTACCCACTTTTAAATTTCCCCAGGCATCAACATCAACATTTACAATACTTGTGTTTAAAACATCACCGGAGGTTATACCCGTAAATGTTCCTTCCACTCCATCAGTATTTGTATAACCAAAACTTAAAGGAAACGTGCCTATTATGGCAAAGTCTGAATAATTTAATTGAATACCAGATGCTAATGCTGATGTTACAGATAATTGTCCATTAATATCAGTGTTTAAACCAATAGAACTAATGGTAGTTGCACCATTAGCTATTTCAATAGTTGAATCTGGTGGCGTAGATGTATACGTATCTGTTAAAACAACCGCCGTGTTGGTTAGACTTGTAAAATCCCAAGAGGCATTTGCACCTGTTGGAGATTGATCTATAGTCCCCGTAACTACTGTATACTGGGAATTTGGTGCGCTTTGTAATTGTTCGATAGCCGCTTGAGAATAACCCAATAAAGTAATAAAAAACGATAATAAAAGTAGTTTTGTTTTCATAATTATAGTTTAGATAGTAAAATTACGAAAAAGTATCTTTCATACATCGTTAATATCTTACAGAACAAAGGATTTAAAACTCCAAAAAACAATAAAAAAGAGATTTAATCAATATTAATTCGAATTTAATGCCATTAAAAAGCTAAAATGGGGTTATTTTTGATAAAAAAATTTAATGAGTTTTACAAATCCTTTAGTATATGGTGTTCCTTTTTTTCTTGGTCTCATCCTGCTAGAATTAACTTACAGCAAACATCATAAAGAAAAAAAGGATTTGTATAAATGGAAAGATTTAGCCGCTAGCCTTACCATGGGTGTTGGCTCTACCATTCTAGCACCACTTACCAAAACCATTGCAGCTATAGTGCTTTTTAATTTTGTCTATGAAGTTTTTAATCCGGAAATAGATGGTATTCGTACCAATATTATGGGTTGGAAATCTTTTGGGTATGCTTGGTATGTATGGATAATTTGCCAATTGCTAGATGATTTTAGCTATTATTGGTTTCATAGGCAAAACCACAATGTGCGATTTCTATGGGCGGCACATATTGTGCACCATTCCTCAAATAAGTTTAATTTAGGTACTGCGGTAAGAAACGGTTGGTTTACTATTTTTTACAAACCCTTTTTCTATATGTGGATTCCTGCACTCGGTTTTCCTCCAGAAATGCTCGTTGTCTCTTTAGGTATTGAGGCTTTATGGCAATTTCAATTGCATTCCGTTTACGTTCCAAAAATGGGGATTATTGAAAAAGTGTTTAATACACATACCATGCATCAAGTGCACCATGCACAAAACATTGAATACATGGATAAAAACCATGGTGGTTTCTTAAATATTTTTGATAAAATTTTTGGGACCTGGAAAGAACTTGATGATGATATTGATATAAAATACGGTGTTACAAAAGCACCAAACTCATACAACCCATTAATTATACTAACGCATGAGTATAAAGATATTTGGAATGATATGAAGAAATCTAAAAACTGGTATCATAAATTCATGTATGCATTTGGTGCACCAGGTTGGAGTCATGATGGTAGTACACTTACTATAAAGCAACAGCAAAAGCTTCTTGAAGCTGAAAAGTAAGCTATGAAAATTAACAAATGTTAATCATTCTAACATAAATTATGAATATGACTCAAAATAGTTGTTAATATTCATTATTATATTTAATATTACAAACAGATTTCCCTAAGTCTTTTTAAAAGTGTTTTTTAGAAAAGACTATTATGTTAATTGCTTGTTTTATCTCTCACGTTATACAAAGAATTGCTTCTCTGGTAATTTTTATGCTGTCTTATATTATTTTATTCCAAAATCAGTCTGGTTATAGAGTAATCCATTTACCTATAAAAGAAATCAAAAATAATTCTAAAATAGAATTACAATCTGCTTTATATCATTTTAATAATATATTAAGAAGCACTGCTAATTTATTATGAAAGTAAAACTAAGCCTCATTTTAGTTCTAGTAATTAATTTTTTATTTGCTCAAAAAGATGCAGATTTCATTATTACACAAAGCAAAACATATCTTGACAAAGCAGTGTGGTTTAATTTTATACCCCAATACAATCAAGATAGTAGCAGTTACTATTTTAACAAAGCCATAAAACCTCTCGATAAAAATAAAATAACCCATTTAGAGCAATTAGGAAACATTTATATGGATATGATTATTTATTCTACATATAATGATGAATTAGACTTGAATGCGCAAACTGGATGGGAATTTATTTCAAAATTACCAGATGAAGTAGATAAATATAGGATTATGAAATTTGATTATCTAGCTTTATGGACCATCATAATCAAATTAAACATAATTGGCCCAAAAGAATCTTTAGAGTTATTTACAAAAGCACTAGCTTATCTTAAAGCTGATGAAAATGAAGAATTACAGGCAAAAGCAGCTATGTATAATGGTATTTTTTATTATAAATATGCCATTAGAAGTGAACGGGAGATTGCATATAAATATTTACTAAAAAGTTATAATTATTATCGTCACCATAAATCAAGTGAAAATAACTGGAGAATTTTTAGAATAAATCATACACTAGCATCTTATCATACAGATAGAAACAATGATTCTGTTAACTATTATAGGGCAAATATAAAGGCCATTTTAGAAGATTATAAAACACCTTTAGCTTACTCATCTTATTATGCTGCAGTTGGCCGTGAATTAATAACACATCCGCCAAAAGGTCAAGATAGCATTAGCGCCGCACAATATGAAGAAGGCAAGAATAGTATTTTGAAGTCTATTGAAATTATGGAAACCTACAATAAGGAAACTGGTATCTATCCGTATTGTTTTGGGCTACTTGCAGACCTTTATCTTAAAGACAAAAATTATGATGCTGCAATTGATTATTATAAAAAATCTAGAGCATATTATTTAGAGCATAAAAACTCAAAACCAGCAATAATGATGCTTTCATACATTAGCGATGGGTATAAAAATAAAGGTGATTTAGTTAATGCATTAAAATATAACGAACAACATTATAAAGAATTACTAAATTTTGAGAGAGAAACCAATGAAAGAAGTTTGCGTGAAAATGAACTAAAAGCAGATTTAAGTAATCAAAATGAAGAATTAGAAAAAAAACAATCTCAACAACAACTATATATTATTGCGCTTTTAATTGGTGGGCTGCTATTAGGTTTGGTATATCGTAATTATCGACTTAAAAGAAAATCTAGCCTCATATTAGAAAAAACAAACAATGAACTAAAAGACAAAAACACGCAATTAGATATTAAAAACGCAGAAAAAGAACTGTTACTTAAAGAAATCCATCACCGCGTTAAAAATAATCTTGAACTCGTTAAAAGCTTAATTGCTTTACAATCTGCTCAATTAGAAGATTCTGCTACAAAAGACGCTATGATAGCGAGCCAAAACCGCGTGCAATCTATGGGTATTATTCATCAAAAACTTTATCAAGGTGAAAATTTAGGAAGTATTGAAATGAAAGATTATTTCCTAAACCTTGGCGAAGGTATTCTGG
>JBAQZZ010000240.1:0-3635 GCA_049791475.1 Flavobacteriaceae bacterium
TTAATTTGAAAGGTAAACTTACGGGCATTGAAACAGCACAAATTGTACAAAATGATTATAACATTCCTATTATTTATGTAACAGCAAATTCAGATGATGTGCATTTCGATAAAGCAAAAACAACAAACCAATAAAAAATAAAAATGGAGTCAAGAAAACAAGAATCTTTTTTTTTACAAGAATTATTAAGCTTTTCGTTATCTTTAAAATCTCTCCAAGTCTTAATTTATATTGTTTTATAAGACTTATGAAAAAACAACTAACCATTTTTTTAGTTTTTACATGCTTTTCAATCTCGGTGTTTAGTCAAAAACATGATTTAAATACTGAAGATTTTAAAATCGTTTCTATAGATTCCTCACTATCATGGATGCGTGAAAATACTTATACAGGAAGAAACTTAGATGCATTTCATACTATAGGTTTACAAACATTAAAACGTAGCTTAAAGAATGAACCATCAAAAAAAATTGCCGAAATACATGAAGAACTTGCCAATTGGCATGGATATAATGGTATATTTTCACCAGATTCGGTAGTCTATCATTCTGAAAAAGCCCTTAAATTTTATCAAAAAATTGATGACAAAAAGAAAATTGCTGATACCTACAGAGCACTATCCATAGATTATATGAATGTGCGTAAATTGGATAAAGCCCAAGAGGTTTTATTTAAAGCTATTATGCTTTACGAAGATATGAACGACCTGTCTGGGTTAGGTAGTGCTTACCGCTCATTAGGGGTTCTTTATCAAGTTATGAAAGAATTTGAAAAATCAATACAATATACTAATAAAGCTATTCCTATTTTAGAGAAAGCTGGCAACTTTTCATCAGTTGCAATTGCTCAATTTAACCTAATTATTGGCTATGGCGAACTTGGTGAATTTGAAAAAGCCTATAAAGCTGCCGATTATTGTTTAGAAACGGTTAGAACCAAAGCGCCAGAAGAAATTTTTATTCCTGTTAGAGCATATTCTTATAGAGGCGAAGTTTACGTAAAGGCAAAAGATTACGCTAACGCATTAAAAGATTTTATAAGCGCTTGGGAATTATGTAAGGTAAATATTGGCGAAGAACGCTGTGCTACCTATCGCACAGAAATTGGTCAAGTCTACCTTTTTCAAAACGATTATGTAAATGCTTTAGAAAACCTTTCTATTGGACTAAAGGCTTATGAGGACAAAGGGCAAGACAATATCATTCAACAATATTTAGATTTAGCAACATGCTATGAGAATTTGGGTGATTATAAAAATGCTATGTTTTATAAAGATAAGGCAAGCCTCAACACTAAAAAAATGCTAGAAGACAAAGTAACGAATTTACAAACAGAGACTGTCGTTAAATATGAAACTGGTAAAAAGGATGAAGCTATTGCTAATCAAGTAGCATTATTACAACAAAAAAGTAAGGCCCAAAATTTAATTATAGCTATAGCTACTTTATTAGGTTTACTTCTATTGTCTTTACTTTTCTTTTTTAACAAAAACAAAAAAGCAACAAAAATTATACAGGCCAAAAATGCAGAAAATGAATTGTTATTAAAAGAGATTCATCATCGCGTTAAAAACAACCTAGAACTTGTAAAAAGTTTAATCTCGTTACAATCTGCTCAATTAGAAGATTCTGCTACAAAAGACGCTATGATAGCGAGCCAAAACCGAGTACAGTCCATGGGTATTATTCATCAAAAATTATATCAAGGTAAAAATTTAGGAAGTATTGAAATGAAAGATTATTTTCTTAATTTAGGTGAAGGTATTTTAGACACCTTTAATGCAGACGAAAAAGTAAAAATTGAATGCGCCATGGATAATTTAGAATTGGATGTTGATACAGCAGTTCCTATTGGTTTAATTGTAAATGAACTGCTAACAAATGCTTTAAAATATGCATTTCCTGAAAATTTAAAAGGAAACATTTCCATTAGTTTATCAAAATCAAATCCAGAAACCTTAACCCTAAAAGTAGTTGATAATGGTATAGGCAAAACAGCCGGATTAGCACCCAAAGGCACTGGTTTTGGTTCGCAACTCATCAAATTATTGACCCAGCAACTTAACGGTAAAATGACGGAAGAAAACCAAAACGGGACCTCTGTTTTATTTCATTTTAAATTACGTGCCGCTTGTATATTGCTTTTGTTTTGTTTTCAACTTTCATTTGCCCAAAAACCAACAAAATCATTAGATTCTGTTGTAAATTGGGTTACCACCAACGTAACGGTTTATAAAGATTCTACAATAGCGTACCAAAAAGCCCATAAAACCTTAAAAGCGGTATTAAAACATGGCGATACATCTTTAATTGCCCAATCGTATGCCAACTTGGCCAATTGGCATTCTTACCATTTCTACATTTTTAAAACCCCTGATTCCGTTTTGTATTACGATAAAAAAGCCTTGGAATTATATATTTCCATAAAGGACACGGTTAAAAGCATAGAAGCACATGGCAACATTACTTTAGATTACATCAGTAGGAAACAGTACAATCTTGCCGAAAAAGAAGCTTTTAAAACCATTGCGCTTTGTAAAGCATCCAAAAACGAATTGAGTTTGTCTCTCAATTATATAAACCTGGCGGATATTTATACCTTGACCCATAATACCGTTTCGGCTGTCCAATATGCAGATAAAGGCATCCTCCTCATAAAAAAACTCAACAATAAAGAAGAGTTGGGTTTTGCGTATTCGGCAACCATAGAAACCTACCTGCAAAATAAAGATTATCAAAAAGTGTTACAACAAAGCAACGAAACCATACGTATTTTCAAGGAATTGGGCATTGGGGATAACGATATTCTAAAAGCTTATAATGGCAGAGGCAGTGCCTATAAACATTTAGGCGAATATGACAAGGCGCTTAAAGATTATTTGTACGTTTTAACCGAAGCTAAAAAATTATATGGAGAAGCCATTGGTGGTGGTTATGCACATTATGTGGGAGAAACTTATATGGCTCAGCAAAATTACGAAGCTGCCCTACCCTATTTGAATGAAGGGGTTAGCTATGCTATTACCTTTAATGAACCCAATTTTTTATGGCGCAGGTATGAAGCATTGTCCAACTGTCTTAAGCATTTAAACCAGTATGCCGAAGCGCTTAAATATAGTGGATTGGCCGAGGTTTTAAAGGACTCCATGCACAACGAAACCATTAAAAGCCTGCAATCGGAACTTTTGGTAAAATACGAAACGGCACAAAAAGATGAAACCATTACGGCGCAAGATTCCCAAATAGCACAACAACGTAAAACCCAATTATTGTATGTGGGAATTGCTGTATTATTGGCACTCGGACTCTTAGGCATGTTTTTAAGCCTTAAAAGCATCCGTAAAAAAAGAAAGGCATTACAATCATTAAATATTGAATTGGACAGTAAAAACCAACAAAACGAACTGTTATTAAAAGAAATCCATCATCGCGTTAAAAACAACCTTGAACTTGTAAAAAGTTTAATCTCGTTACAATCTGCTCAATTAGAAGATTCTGCTACAAAAGATGCTATGATAGCGAGCCAAAACCGCGTGCAATCTATGGGTATTATTCATCAAAAACTTTATCAAGGTGAAAATTTAGGAAGTATTGAAATGAAAGATTATTTCCTAAACCTTGGCGAAGGTATTCTGG
>JBAQZZ010000241.1:0-1948 GCA_049791475.1 Flavobacteriaceae bacterium
ATGTATATTGGTGATTTTGGAAACAATTCAGAAAAGAGAGATGAGTTTTCAATTTTAAAAATTTCTAATATCGATACGGTAAAGGATCAACTCATAGCTTCAAAAATTGATTTCACGCTTCCTGAGAAAGTTAAATCTAAAGATTTTGAGGCGTTCTTTTTACTCAATGATAAATTTTACATCTTTAGCAAAGAAGACAAAGGTGCATTACTGATTTCCGTCCCTAATATAACAGGTAATCATGTTGCAACACTTATTACGGAATTTAAACTAAAAGGAAAACATAATAAAATTACATCTGCAGATATAAGTGAAGATGGAAAAACAGTTGTTCTTCTTAATCATGATAAATTATGGAAATTAACTGGTTTCACAAATGATAACTTTTTTAATGGAAATATTAAATCTATTAATTTTGAACATGACTCACAGAAAGAAGGTATTTGTTTTAAAAGTGAATCTTCGGTATATATCACAGATGAGTCCAACAAATCTGAAGGTGGAAACATATACAGTTTGAAACTTTGACCTTAAAAATTTAAACCAAACCCAAAGGAGAACCGCAATCCTTCAACACTGTTGAAAAAGTTGAATGTGCCTTGAATTGCATCTGCTGCGGTAATCCAAAATCCACCACCATAATCATTATGCCATTTTTCAGATGCATCATTTTTTAACCACACTCTGCCAACATCGGCACCAGTAAAAACACCTATTTGTAAAGGTAAAAATTTGGTTTTGAAGGCATTAAAACTATATCTAAAATCAGTACTAGCTACCAATGCATGCTGCCCCGTAAAACGTTGCATTCTGTAACCTCTCAATCCGTTTGAACCACCAATATTAGAGGCTTGATAGAAAATTAAATCATCACCAAAACGCAGTTGAGACCTCACATCAGTCTTTAAAACTAATTTTCTGTTTTTAGAAAGGGCATTATAAAAACCAATATGTGTATCCAAAAAAGCATACGTGTTTTTAGTTTCAGTAGGCTCCGTCTTTGAGCCCATATTTGCTTCGAAAGTCATACCTCTTGTAGGCGTAATTTTATTGTCGAAACTCGCATAATTATAATTTGCTTCTACAGAAGTAAAATAACGTCTTGAATAAAAGCTATCAGAAACATTTGTACTAGCAAAGGTTTCAATAAATCTATCTTCAGTCTTTCCAATATTAATGCCTTCAAAAAGGAGTTTAAAACCGAAATCACTACCAAAATCACCTCGTTTAAATAACCCAAAACTTGCTGCGTATATGCTCGTTTTTACTCGGTTGTAATCTAGAGTAAGCACATCATCATTATTAACTGTTTCATTTCCGTAGCCAAAAAAATTATTTGAAAAATTCTCAGTAGTTAATTTTCCAGTAGCCTTTAAATTCCAGTCTCCAAATAAGTTGGCAAATTCGCCATGATAATCCAAACTAAAACCGTTAGTTGCAAAATAATAACCAGCTATTATGCGGTGTTGTGTTGAAAATGGATTACGGTGAAATCCTTTGGTAGTTGCTATCTTACTTATTCCCAGTAAAAATCCATCATCTGGATTAAAACCCAAACTAGGGGTTATCGATCCCAATTTTACGATGTTTTTGTTAAAATCAAAAAGATTATTAGCATAGGTGTCTGCAAAGTCTATTTTTGCACCATTATTTTCTTCAATGGTGTTTTTCTTGGTTTTGTGATCATAAACTCTAATACGTCTTCCGTTTTTAATCCTATATGTATCGTTATTTTGCCCTCCAACTATTCTTATGTAAATAGGATTATCTGCTTTTCCTCTAACTTCAAAAACATCATCATCATCAAGACCATAAATCCATAATTCTTTGGTTATATTTCTGTTAAAAGTTCTATCTAAAATAACTTCGCCCTTATCACCATCTATAATTCTAGATATCATGACATTAGTTTCATTTTTGCCAGTTCGTTTTATCTCAATAAAATCAT
>JBAQZZ010000242.1:0-17850 GCA_049791475.1 Flavobacteriaceae bacterium
GAAATAGTATCATCAACTATCCGTTTCATTTCTGTTTTCTTCTTTTTATTTTTAACCTTATTTTCTATATAATGCTTTAAGGATGTTAAATATGGCCCAACACCATCATGAAGCTCTCTAGAGAGTCGTCGTCTTTCGTTTTCCAGACCATCCACAAGCATTCGTTTTGCAGTTATTCTACTATTCTCTTCATTATTTCTAAACTCTATGAGTTTATCCCTCATGGCTATTAGACTTTTTCCTAAAAGATCATTAGAACTTTTTGGTTTGTAATTGGTATTCAAATTCATTTTACCTATGGCATTAGAGAATTTCACCGCACCTTGCAAGGATGCTTTTAAATTATCTAAAGCATCAAACATTTCCTTAATTTCATTTGAATTTTTAATAAATTCATTGCTTTGGTTATAATCGCCTTCTGCCATTACCTTTAGGCTCTTTTGCATGTTTTTGATTGGGTTAGTAATAATTCTTGTAAGGAAAAGCGATAGTATAACCGCTACTAAAAATATGGCAAGAGTTAAACCTATGAGTCTTGACTTTAAGTTTTTCAAGGGTATTATAACCTCACTTACATCTATCTCAGATAGAATGACCAACTTGAGATTTGAAATCTTAATAAGACTATACACACTATATACATCTATACTCCTGTAATCCTTAAAAACACCCCTACCATTTACCCCTTTTAACGCATTCTTTACGCCCTCTGTTTTAACTGACATCGTGTACGGGGTTTTATCTGGAAAAAAACGAGATTGAGATCGCATTCGATAATCTTCACCTACAAGATAGGATTCTCCAGTTTCTCCCATTCCTGTTCGCTCAAGGAGTATTTTTTTTATTTTATTGTAATCTATGATTTTAATCTTAGTTCCTTTTTTAGAATTAGAAATAAAACCTATTGAGGTTATTTTATTAACATGATAGGATGTAAAATCATAAATTCCTTCCATATTTTTAATACTATCTGAAAGTATTAATGTTAAGCTGTCACTATTTTGATACTGCGATTGGGAAGCCTGAAATGTATTCCATTCAGACTTTATTAAATTTTCAACTTGAATTTGTTTGAGTGTTTTAATGGAATTTAACTGCAGTAAAATACGATCGTTTAAAACTTTTGAGAACTGTTTATAGAAAGAAAAAGATAATACAGAAACAACTAATGCGATTAAACTATTAATTATAATCAGTATTAATGTTTTGATGTTCATTAAAATCTCTTTAAAAAATCAAGATAAGATTTAATTTATATTACAGCAATAAGTATATTGATTTATATTTTACATTAATTTACTTAACCTCTGATAACAGCTAACTGAACTAATTTTGAGATTTTTTTTATTATTTTTTAACGTGTAAACAACAACTCTCTATACTTAGTTAACGGCCAAATTTCATCATCTACAAGTAATTCTAATTTATCGCAGTGGTAACGTATATCTTCAAATAAAGGTTTTACATGGTTACAATAGGCCAATGCTTTTTTATAAGTTGCTTGCACTAAATTTTCTAAACCAACAATAACATCACCTGCTTTTATGTTTGCATTATCAATTACGTCGCTGCGTTTCATTCTTGTGGTTACGGTAGAATCAGCGATAATTGTTTTAACCAATTAGAATTGAATAGTTTCTGTAGGTTTTCTTTTTTGACTTTATCAGAAAAAAACAATAGATTTATTCAGTGCTTTATAGTTATCAAAAAACTGTATCTTTTTCTAATCAATTAAAACTATTATTAATAAACATGTGTAGTCTTACTCTGTTGTAAAAAATCGACATCCCAAAACCTAATGGGTTTATGTAAATACTTGGCTACTATAAATTATTGTATGAAAACAGTTTTTACGTTTGTTTTTACGCTATTCCTTTTGAATGCTTGTTTGGCTCAAAAAGAAAAGGATTCCCTTTTTGAAATTTGGCACACCGAGACGCTTCATGATTCCATAAGATTTGAAGCCATGACAAATTTAATTGAAGATTATTACCTATTTACAAAAACAGATAGTGCACTTGTTTTAGGAAAGCAAATGCTTGATTTAGCTAAAAAGAAAAACAGCAATCAATTTCAAATTGATGCTAATATTTTAATGGGTAAAGCCTATCGCTCTGGAGATTTATATTTGAAATATGACGACTACATTAATGCTTTTAAATCATTACAAAAATCTCAAAAACACTACAGAGAATTAGGAGATAGGTTGAATGAAGGTTGGAGCGCTACCTACCAGGGTTTCATATTTCAAACATTAGGTGATTTTAAAGAAGCTGAAAAGCACCATTTAGAACATTTGCGATTGAGTGAAAAATATGGAATTAAACGGAGTATTTCTGGAGCCAATGGAAATTTAGGCAACGTTTACAGTAAAATGGGTGATATTCCAAAATCTATAAAACATTGGAAGGAAGCTATTAGAATATCCAAAGAAATTGGCCTTGATGAATATGCTACAGTTGGAACCGGCTACCTGCTTTCACTTTATATAAAGGAGAAACAATACCCTGAAGCTATTAAATATTTAAATGAATATAAAACAGTTACTCAACAATTTGCTATTCCAAAATATTCAAGGAATTTTGCAATGGATATTCATTTATGGCAGTGTCAAATTGATTTTGGGTTAAAAAAATATAACAAAGCTTTAAAAGAATGTGAAGCTTGTTTAAAAATTCATAAAGCTAATAATTGGAATCCCGAGTCTGATCTTCTAAAAAGTCTTTACGAGATTAATAAAGAATTAAATCGACCTGGAATAGCTCTTGACTACTATGAAAAGTATCAAACTTTAATAAATGATAAAAAAGAAGATAAGGCCAGAACAGAAATTCAAAATATACTTTTTAACAATCAATTTGTTGCAGATAGTATTGCTCAAGTGAAAGAAAAAGAGTTACTGAATATGGCTTATGAAGAAGGTCTGCTAAAAAAGAATCGAGAGAAGAATCTGTTTTTAATTATTGGGTTGTTGGTGTTATTAATTGCTGGTGCTTATTTTCTAATCACCAGAAGAATTACAGCTAACGAGAGTAAAAGACTGAAAGAGATTAACCAGCTAAAAAATTCGTTATTCACCAATATTACACATGAATTTAGAACACCGCTTACCGTTATAAAAGGGATGACAAGTAATATTAAACTAGATTTAAATAATAAAAAATACAACCACCTTGAAAATGCGTTAGAGATAATTGATAGAAATAGTGATGGTTTACTAAATTTAATAAATGAAATGTTAGATTTAGCTAAGATTGAAAGTGGTCATGTAGAATTACATTTAGTACAAGTTGATAGTATTCCTTTTACCAAATATTTAACTCAAAGTTTTCAATCACTGGCTGAAGAAAAGCATATTGATTTTTCATTAGACTGTAAATTAGAGCATCTTAACATGGATTTAGATGTGAATAAATTCACAGCCATTGTTACTAATTTAATTTCTAACGCCATTAAATTCACACCTCAACAAGGTAAAGTTGAAGTTTGTATTCAAAAAGTTCAGAAAAAAAATACATTCTATTTTTTACTTAAAGTGAAGGATAGTGGCTTAGGAATCTCAAAAGAAGAACAGCTACATATTTTCGATAAATTTTATCAAGTAGATAACTCATCATCCAAACTTGAGAAAGGATCAGGTATAGGATTAGCGCTCGCCAAAGAGTTTGCTGAATTAATGCATGGATTTATACTTGTAGAAAGCACACTCGGGAAAGGTAGTTTGTTTAGTGTTAAAATTCCTATTACAAATCATGCAAATCAATTAGATAATTCTGAATTAATTTCAAAATCAACTGTTTCAAAGTCCAATAGTAAACCAATTCTAAAAGATGGTAATCTATTACCTGATGAGTCTCAAAAAAATCTCCCTTTAGTTCTTATAGTAGAAGATAATATAGATGTGGCACATTATATTAAAACCTGCTTACAAGGAAACTATCAAATTTTTCATGCGCCTAACGGAAGGATAGGAATAGAAATGGCACTTGAAAAAATACCAGATATTATTATTAGCGATGTAATGATGCCAGAAAAAGATGGTTTTGAAGTTTGCAAAAAACTAAAAACAGACGAACTTACTAACCATATCCCAATAATTATGCTTACCGCAAAAGCTACTTTTGAAGATAGACTAACTGGACTCTCTCATGGTGCCGATGCCTATTTAATAAAACCATTTAAGAAAGAAGAATTATTAACACGTATTGACCAGTTAATTCTTTTACGAAAAAAAATGTTGAGTAAGTTTGAAAAAACAGGAATAGAAAGACTTCTTCACAAAAACATTAAAAACTCAGAAACAAAATTCCTTAATAAAATTATAACTGCTATTCATGATAATATAACTCAGGCTGAATTTGGACCTTTGGAATTATCCATAGAATTGGGTTTAAGTGAATCGCAACTTTACAGAAAATTAAAAGCTACTAGCGGAAAATCTACTGCGCTATTTATTAGGTCTATTAAGATTCAAAAAGGAAAAGAATTACTCCAAACTACTGATAAAACAATTTCTGAAATTGCTTACGAAGTTGGGTTTAACGACCCGTCTTATTTTAGTCGTGCATTTAAAGAAGAATTTGGTCTTCCTCCTAGTGAAATATCTAAGTAATACAGTATAAGATCTCATCAATTAGATTCACGTTTTTATAATAAAAACCTACCAATCTTTCATAATATTTCAAAACAGTCCTAGGTTTTGAAGAAATAGTACAAGCCATATTTTGGCGTATTATAGAAGTTTGTACTGTAATCAAAAACAGTTTTTTTAAACCTTTAAATTTTATATTATGAAATCAAGATCAACATTTGCAAGTATTATTTTTTTAGTATTTTTTGTAACAAGCTGCTCTCCTCAAGAAGACACAAATACTATAGACCTTATTAATGATGAATTTCCTGAAGCACAACAAGAAGTTATGGAAACCTTCGGAGCGATTGCCCAAAGTATAAAAGATGGTGATTTGGATAAGCTAATTTCTTTTCATGCTTACGGACCAAAATTTACCGAATTCAAAAATGGAGAGCCACGTAATGGTGGTGTAGCAAATGAAGCACACGAACGTAATGTATTCGGTTCTGTAACCAATGTAGTGAAATTTGATGCAAAAGATTTGAAAATTGCTGTTTATGGAGATGTGGCTAACCTCACTTTTCATTCCGATTTCCAATTGATGTTTGAAGAAGACCTTGTAGTTGTCAACGATCAAATTACATTACTTTTTGTCAAAACTGATAATGGTTGGAAAATGGTTCATGAGCATCATTCGCCATTAAACAAATAAATTAAGTATTAGCGATTTGAGTTTTAACTTGAATCGCTAATATTCTTTGTTTTGTAAATTTCTTTTGGTAATCTGAATGGTTATTTTTTTTAAATGCAACTACCTTTAATTAAACCCTCAAGCTAAAAGCGTTAAGTATTGAAACGGCATTCTTTCTAAACTTGAAAAGCTAAGATAATGGTGAGAAATAGAATTTAACAGACTCACCGTCTTCCATCCTTTGTAAGGATGTTTTAAAAAAGATATAGTAGAAAGCCCGACCCCTTGAGAACTCCCAATAAATACTATCGTGTAAACAACAATTCTCTATACTTCGTTAACGGCCAAATTTCATCATCTACAAGTAATTCTAATTTATCGCAGTGGTAACGTATATCTTCAAATAAAGGTTTTACATGGTTACAATAAGCCAATGCTTTTTTATCGATATCGCTTATGGCATTTGCAGTTCTGCGTTCATTAATCATTTTGGTTACATTAATATGTATCCCTTCAATGTGGCTAGATATTTCTTCAATTAAATTGATTTGTTCTTTAGCTAAGCTTTCAAATTTCTTATCAAAAATCTCCTTCAAACCTCTTACATTTTCAATTAAAATATTCTGATATTTAACGGCTGTTGGAACTATATGATTTCGAGCAATATCGCCTAAAACCCGACCTTCTATTTGAATATGCATGCTATACGCTTCCATTTCAACTTCATAACGTGCTTGGTTTTCAATTTTAGTCATCACATTCATTTCTTCAAACAACGCAATAGCTTTTTCTGAAATTTTAGCTTTTAAAGCTTCGGGCGTGGTTTTATTATTACTTAAACCTCGCTTTTTTGCTTCTTTTTCCCAAGCTTCACCATAGCCATTTCCTTCAAATAAAATAGCTCTTGATGATTTTATATATTCTCTTAAAACATTAAAAACAGCTTCATCCTTTTTTAAATCTTTTTTATCTATTAAAATATCTACTTCAATCTTAAAATCTTTTAATTGTTTGGCTACAATAGTGTTTAAAACCGTCATTGGTTTTCCGCAATTTGCAGTTGAACCTACAGCTCTAAATTCAAATTTATTGCCAGTAAATGCAAAAGGCGAGGTTCTATTTCTATCTGTATTATCTAGTAAAACATCAGGTATTTTACCAATTACATTTAACTTAAGCTCTGTTTTTTCTTGAGGTGATAATTTCCCTTTTGTAACACCTTCTAACTCTGCTAAAACCTTTGTAAGTTGCTTACCAATAAATACAGACATAATTGCTGGCGGTGCTTCATTTGCACCTAATCTATGGTCGTTACTGGCTGATGCTATTGCTGCTCTTAGTAAAGCTTCATTTTCATGAACTGCCTTAATCGTATTTATAAAAAAGGTTAAAAACTGTAAATTACTCATTGGCGTTTTTCCAGGTTGTAATAAATTAACTCCAGTATCTGTAGATAACGACCAATTGTTATGTTTCCCAGAACCGTTTATTCCAGCAAATGGTTTTTCATGTAGTAAAACTTTAAAATTATGTTTTGATGCTACACGCCCCATAATATCCATGAGTAACGAATTATGGTCGACCGCTAAATTTGCTTCTTCATAAATAGGTGCTAATTCAAACTGGTTAGGTGCTACTTCATTATGTCTTGTTTTTACTGGAATACCTAAAAGCATGCACTCGGTTTCTAAATCTCGCATAAAATTTAGAGCTCTATTTGGTATGGCTCCAAAATAATGATCGTCAAGTTGTTGGCCTTTAGCAGGAGAATGTCCCAAAAGTGTCCTACCTGTTAAAGTAAGATCGGGTCTACTGGCTACCAACATTTTATCTACCAAAAAATATTCCTGTTCCCATCCAAGGGAAGACGTTACTTTCTTTACATTTTTATCAAAATATTTACAAACCTCGGTAGCCGTATTATCAATGGCGTGTAATGCTCTTAAAAGGGGTGTTTTATAATCTAAAGCTTCGCCTGTGTAAGCCACAAAAATAGTAGGAATACACAATGTTGTTCCATAAATAAATGCTGGAGATGATGGATCCCAAGCTGTATATCCTCTGGCTTCAAAGGTATTTCTGATGCCACCACTTGGAAAGCTTGATGCATCAGGCTCTTGTTGAACTAATTGGCTGCCTCCAAATTTTTCAATAGCCATACCATGCTCAATAGTTTCAAAAAAAGCATCATGTTTTTCGGCAGTTACACCTGTTAATGGCTGAAACCAGTGTGTATAATGGGTAACACCTTTTGAGAGCGCCCAATCTTTCATTGAAGATGCTACTTGGTCGGCAACACTTCTATCTATTTTTTTACCATGCTTTACAGCATTTACAACACCCTTAAACGCATCTTTGGTTAAGTATTGGCGCATCGTGTTTTCATTAAACACATTGGTTCCAAAAAGTTCTGAACGACGTACCGTTTCTTCTACATGAATTGGTTTATAAGCTAATGATTCTTTTATGGCCTGAAATCTTAATGTCGACATTTTAATTTTATTTAGTTTGTATGACAAAAATAGCTACCTAAAACTACAAATTGTCATAATGAGTGAAATTTATTATTAACATTTTTTCAGTTTTCATGTAAAAAAATAAGCTTTTTTTTAAATAAACCCCAAATAAATAGGGTATAAATAAAAATATGTGAGATGTTTATTAAAACACCCCCATTAAATTTCTAGTATCTACATAATAATATATATTTGTTAGATTAACATTTAGTATCTTATTTATAAAATATTTATTATGGCAAAAATTAAATTAGAATACCTTTGGTTAGATGGTTATTTCCCAACTCAAAACTTGAGAAGTAAAACAAAGGTTGAAGAACATGAAAACTTTAAGGGCACATTAGAAGAGATAGGAAACTGGTCTTTTGATGGATCATCAACCAGACAAGCTGAAGGCGGATCTTCTGATTGTTTATTAGTTCCAGTTGCAATTTACCCGGATCCAGATCGTATTAACGGATACTTAGTTATGACTGAAGTAATGAGTGCTGATGGAAAACCTCACTCTTCTAATGGTAGAGCAACAATTGATGATGATGATGATGATTTCTGGTTTGGTTTTGAGCAAGAGTATTTTATAATGGATACTAAAACAGAATTACCGTTAGGTTTCCCTGTTGGCGGATATCCTGCACCTCAAGGCATGTACTATTGTTCGGTTGGTGGAAAACACACACACGGTAGGGATTTAGTTGAAGAACATGCAGATTTATGTATTGATGCTGGTTTAAACTTTGAAGGCATTAACCAAGAAGTTGCTTCTGGACAATGGGAATTCCAATTGTTTGCCAAAGGTGCTAAAAAAGCTGGAGACGAAATTTGGGTTGCTAGATATTTACTAGACCGTTTAACTGAAAAGTATGGTTACTACATTGAATATCACCCAAAACCACTAGGAAAAGACATGGATTGGAATGGTTCTGGTATGCACGCCAACTTCTCTAACACGACTTTAAGAACTTGTGGAAGCAAAGAAACCTATGAAAAAATTTGTGAAGCTTTCCGTCCGGTTGTAAAAGAACATATTGCAGTTTACGGTGAGTTTAACGACCAACGTTTAACTGGTTTACACGAAACTGCTGCTATTACAGATTTCTCTTATGGAATATCTGACCGTGGCGCATCTATTCGTATTCCTATCCTTACAGTAGACAAAGGATGGAAAGGGTATTTAGAAGATAGAAGACCAGCATCTAATGCTGATCCATATAAAATTGCTGGACGTATTATTAAAACAGTTAAATCCGCTAAGGTTTAATAATTAAAGTACAACGTTTTGTTCATAATAAAAGGCTGACATTTTAAAATGTTAGCCTTTTATTATATTTAAAAATATAAATGAGTTCTATTTCTTCTTTTTAAATAAAAACTTAAAAGTCTTCACCAACAAAAACGCTAAACCTCCAACACCTAAGCCCATTATAAAATCTCTTATAAAACTAGGAATGTTTTCTAAAAAGTGATGAAAGAATTCAATTTCATGCACAAATATTCCGCCGGCAACTAATAATAAAGCTATGGTGCCAATAACCGATAAACTTCTTATAACCCAAGGCAATGTATTTATTAAAAGATTTCCTATAATATGAACAAAACTCTTTTTATTATTGTTGAGCTTCACCAGCCTCAAACCAAAATCATCCATTCTAACTATTAAGGCAACAATACCATAAACACCTATTGTGGCAATTATAGCGACTATAGAAACAACTAATATTTGAAACAAAAGTGGTTTCCCAAGCACAGTACCAAGTGCGATAATTACAATTTCTACCGATAAAATAAAATCAGTGAAAATTGCAGATTTAATTTTCTTTTTTTCAGCTATAACTTGCGCTTCTTTAGATAACACGATTACTGATTCGATTTCATCAGTAGCTTTAAGCTCTTTATGTGGAACAAAAAAATGAAATATTTTTTCAAAACCTTCAAAAGCTAAATAAATACCTCCTAAAATTAACGCTAATGTAACACCCCAAGGTGCAAAAGCACTTAATAAAAATGCAACAGGTAATATAATTAATTTGTTAAGTGCAGAACCTTTTGTAATTGCCCACAACACAGGTAACTCTCTTGAGGCAAGAAACCCTGTGGCTTTTTCAGCATTAACTGCTAAATCATCACCCAAAATACCAGCTGTTTTTTTGGTAGAAATTTTACTCATTACAACTACATCGTCCATTAATGCAGCGATATCATCAAATAATGCAAAAAAACCTGAGGCCATTTAATATTCTTTTTAAAAAATTATTTTGAAGTTAAATTCTCTAAAATAGACATGATAATGTAAAGTAATATGATAATTGGAATGGACGCAAATTGCAAAACAATTAATAACACAATACAAAGTAATATAAAAATGTATCGTGTGGCATTAGCTTTAAAACTATAATTTTTAAACTTTAAAGCAAATAATTTTATACTAGAATTTAAAAGGTAACAACTTAAAATAGTTAGACTAATTAAAAACCATTTATTTAAAATAATGGCATTAATGGCATCACTATTTTGAAATTCTAAAATTAATGGTAATGAAATAATTAACAAAGCATTTGCCGGTGTAGGCAATCCTTTAAAATAAGTTTGTTGGTCATCATCTATATTAAATTTAGCTAATCTATATGCTGATGCCAGGGTTATTAGTAGACCAAAAAGTGGTAATAAACTCCCTCCTAGTGTTTGCAAAAAAGCATCAAAACTATTGAGGTTATAAAAATCATCTACCCAACCATTTTGGGTAAGCCCAAAAAGTTTAAACATCACCAAACCAGGCACTAAACCACTTGTAACCATATCTGCAAGCGAATCTAATTGTAATCCTAATTCACTTTGTACATTCAATTTTCTGGCAGCAAAACCATCAAAAAAGTCAAAAAATATACCTAGAAAAACAAAAAATGATGCTGTAACAAAATCATTATTTAGAACAAAAATTACCGCAACACAACCACAAAATAAGTTTAAAAGTGTTAAAGCATTCGGTATCAATTTTTTCATGTGATTATATTTTGATTTTGTAAAAATAACAAACAATTTTCGTCTAAAGCAATATCTCTTATAATTTCAAGTTTATAGGTTTAAATATTATGTGCATCTTTGTAAAAAAAATTCGATTGAAACCTTACATCAGTACATTATTCTTGGTTTTATCAATGTCTGTATTTAGTCAAACCGTTAGAAAATATTCTAATGAGTTTATGAATATTGGCGTGGATGCTGCTGCATTGGGAATGAGTAGTGCTGTAACTTCGCAAACGGCTGATGTAAATTCTGGATATTGGAATCCTGCGGGATTATTAAAATTGGAAGATAATCAACTCGCTTTAATGCATTCTAGTTATTTTGCAAACATTGCTAACTATGATTATGCCGCTTTTGCGATGCCTTTAGATGACAGAAGTGCCGTTGGAATTTCGCTAATTCGTTTTGCTGTTGATGATATATTAAACACCACACAACTTATTGATGCCGAAGGAAATATAAACTATGATAGAATTAGTTTATTCTCTACTGCCGATTATGGTTTAACGTTTTCATACGCTAGAAAACTTCCTGTACAGGGTTTAAATTATGGTGTAAATGCAAAAGTAATTCGCAGAATTATTGGCGATTTTGCATCGTCTTGGGGTTTTGGTTTAGATTTCGGAATTCAGTTTGAAACCAATAACAATTGGAAGTTTGGTGTTATGGCACGAGATATTACCACCACTTTTAACGCTTGGGCTATTGATGAAGAGCAATTTGCTACCATTAGAGATGCCGTAGAAGGGCAAAACCAAGAATTACCAGAAACTACCGAAATTACCATTCCTAAATTACAAATAGGATTATCAAAATTAGTAGATTTTAATTTTGATTACACCCTTTTAATGGCAGCTAATTTAAACGTTCGTTTCGCAGAAAACAACGATATTATATCCACCTCATTCGCTAGTATAAATCCTGCTTTAGGTTTTGAATTTGGCTATATAGATATGGTTTACTTACGAGCTGGAATGGGTAATTTTCAAAATGAATTACAAATAGACAATACCGAACAATTAAGTTTTCAACCAAGTTTCGGTGTTGGCTTTAAATACAATGGTATTCAAATAGATTATGCATTTACTGATATTGGTGACCAAAGTGTGGCTTTGTACTCTAATGTTTTTTCTTTAAAAGTGGATTTGAGTATCTTTAGATAATATTTAAAATTCATGCAAAAAACATTATTTTTTTTACTACTCGTTTTTTCTTTTCAAATTACAAATGCCCAACAAAATATCTTGTCTGATAATGCTGAAGTTAGTGTTTTAACAATTGGCCCAGGCAGGTCTTTAAATGATGCTTTTGGTCATAATGCTTTCAGAATAAAAGATTCTAAAAATAACTTGGATATAAGTTTTGATTATGGTCGTTTTGATTTTTATGCTCCAAATTTCTATTTAAATTTTGCAAGAGGAAAGTTAAATTACGCTATTGGAAGTACCGCTTTTTATGATTTTTTACGATTCTATATTTACCAAAACAGAACCGTAAAAGAACAGGTTTTAAACCTATCGCAAAACGAAAAACAATCACTTTATATTTTCTTATTAGAAAACAACAAACCTGAGAATCAAAATTATTTATATGATTTCTTTTTCGATAATTGTGCTACAAAAATAAAAGACGTAGCAAATACTAATTTAAATAATACCATTAATTTTAAACAACCAAAAGACTTTGAATCCAAAACGTTTAGAGCACTTATTCATGAGTATGTAAATAAAAATTCTTGGGGAAGTTTAGGTATTGATATTGCTTTAGGCTCTGTAATTGATACAAAAGCCACTGCAGAAGAACATATGTTTTTACCAGATAATATTTATAATTTCTTTGAAGTAGCTACTTTAAAAAACGGTGAGCCATTAGTAAAATCGAGTCAAGTGTTGTATTCAAAAAAAGGAACCGTTCAGTCAAGTTCTTTTTTTACTAGCCCATTATTTGTTTTTGGAATTTTAGGATTACTTATTCTATATATTACCTTTAAAGATTATAAGAACAAAAAACAAAGTAAATGGTTAGATATTTCATTGTTTGCAATTACTGGAATTATAGGGGTTTTAGTTTTATTACTTTGGTTTGCTACCAACCATACAGCCACACAACATAATTACAATTTACTTTGGGCTTGTGCACTAAATATTATAGTTATTGGGCAATTATTTAAATTGAAACCAAGTAAATGGTTTATTAAATACATTAAGTTTTTAATAATTCTTTTGTGTTTATTAACCTTACATTGGATAATTGGCGTGCAAGTTTTCGCTATTGGTTTAATCCCTTTTTTAATAGCTTTATTTATTAGATATCTCTTTTTAGCAAATCATTTTACTAAACTTAATAATGTTGAGTAATTTATTGTCCTCGAAAGAAAATAACTGTACTCATTGTTTTTACAATAATATTCACATCTAGAAAAAAGCTACGGTGCTTTATATAATATAAGTCATATTGGAGCTTTGTTAAACTTTCATCAACAGAAGCGCCATATTTTGTTTTTACTTGTGCCCAACCAGTAAGCCCGGGCTTAACAATGTGTCTGGTTTCATAAAAAGGTAGTATTTGAGATAATTCTTTAACAAAATGAGGTCGCTCTGGCCGAGGTCCAATTAAACTCATATCCCCTTTCAGAATATTTATAAATTGAGGGATTTCATCTACTCTTGCGTTTCTTAAAAATTTACCAAATGGTGTAATCCTTACATCATTCTTTTTAGCCCAAACCGCACCATCTTTTTCTGCATTTTTCACCATGGTTCTGAACTTGATAATTTTGAAAAGATTTCCATTTTTACCTATGCGTTCTTGTGTATAAAAAAGTGGCCCACGATTTCCTAATACGTTACCTATTAAAACAAACGGTAACATAAGAAGCCCTCCTAAAGCACCAACAATAGAGATAATAATATCAAATAAGCGATGAAAAAATAAATACATTTTGTTATGATTACTTCTACTAAAAGGGAAGTATTTATAAAAATCTTTACCAACAAATTGAACAGGTACACGATGCGTCATATCCTCATAAACTTGGGTATATTCTTTTATTGGAAAACCGCCTTCTAAAAGTGTCATTAGGTCTCTGTAAATATCTGAAGTAATTGACTCAGAATCATAACTAGCTATTACAATTTCAGAAATATTTTCGTCTTTAATGACTTGATATATCTGTTTCGGGCTATATTCAATAATTCCCTTAACTTTAATCTTCTCTTCCTTTTTGGTTTCGCAATTTATGAACCCAACAATTTTATAATTTGGATCTGCATCATTAAAAGCTTCTACAATAGCTTTAATGTTTGAGGTTTCTCCAATTATCAATACTTTTTTATAAAATCTTGGTGACACTATAAAAGTGACATATAAGAAACGCCAAATAAACAACGCAAAAAGTATTGCAAAATAAAAGAAGAAAATTTGAAGTCGGTTATCAGGTAATATCGGTGTGAAAAAGGGTGTTAAAAAATAAAATAAAACGGTAACAGATACTGTAAAAACAATATTTACATATACTTTTTCAATTTTACTAGATTTTTGTAAATCGTAAAGTTCGAATATAGTTCCAAAAATTGAAATATATAAAATGAGTACAAAAATCCAGTGCCAATTCTCTTTCGTGACTATCAAGTAGTCAAAATCAAAAGTATTACCCACAAAATATAGCACTATAAGTATGGATGCTATATCAAATAAACGTAGGAGTATTTTACGTTCTGATATATTAAAATGAATACTAAATTTGGACATCTTTATCTAAACAATTTTAGAGCAACAAAGATAACAAGTAAATATGGATAACAAATATTAAGAAAGCAGAGTTATCCATTTTTCCTTAACAATATTCCAATCAAATTGTTCAACTTTTTTTCTTGCATTAATTGTCATTGCTTTAGTATCAAACCTTTTTAACACCATATGCGTTATTGATTTAGCTAATAATACCGCATTATTTGGTTCTACCAAAATTCCTTCTTCTTTATTCTTAATTAGAAAAGGCATACCACCAACATTAGTTGAAATAACCTGTAAACCTAAAGCCATAGCTTCAATGACGCTAACTGGCATATTATCAAAATTAGTTGTGTTTATAAAAATGTTATAATCTTCAGAAAGCTTAATCCATTCTTTTTTTGATAGTTTACCAGTAAATTTAACTTCAACACCTAATTCTTCGGCAAATTGTTTGGCTAATTTTAAACTTCCATCTTTTTCTGGTCCAACCATACAAAGTGAGGCTTCTATATGTTCCGCTTTTAAAATTTTTAAAATCTCAACAGCTAATAATGGGTTGTATATTTCTGCAAACGAACGCACCCATAGAAGTTTTGGTATATCGAAAATTCTATTTTTAAAAGTATAGTTTTTAAGTTCAATAGTATTTGGAATAACTTCTAAATTGTGATAATCAAAGTCTTGAAATTGTGCCTTTAAATATTCTGAAGGTGTCACATTTTTAAAAGCATTGTTAAATAGGGCTTTACTTAATTTTGGGGAATACTTTAGTCGCTTTTGAAGATTTCCGCCATGTAAAATAGGAATATATTTCAACCTTAAAACTCTACATAATTGGCTAACCAAGTAAGCATAATAAAAATTGCTTGTGCTATAAGTATCTATAAGGACATAATCAACCTCTTTTTTTAATAAAATAACAGCTTTAAGCATGTCTAATAATCGCAAAAATTTATTAGACTTACTTGACGCTGTTTTTACTGTAAAACCTTCTAAAACCAACAGTTTCCCAAGTGTTTCGACCGTAGTTGGTGTTTTATTACCATTAGATAAGTTATTTCCTATATAAAGTAGTTTTTTCATTGGTAATATGTAACAAAGCTAATGCGTAAATAAATCCTGGTGCTGCAATTCGCATAGAGGAATGATTAATTGTAGCAAACCAAAATAATAAAAATGCATAAAAATAATAATTTCCTTTATTTTGATTTCGGTAGACTAATGGTGCTACTATTAAAATGATTAATATTAAAATACCTAACATACCATGCTCTGCTAATAAACGGCTAACTTCGTTATGAGAAGCTGATCCTTGACCTGTTTCTTCAATACGTTGCTCTTTTGCTCCACTAGCTCCAATACCAAAAAAAGGATTTTTAACAAAACCTTCAATTTCACCTGCAAATAACGTTAAACGCCCTGTTGAGACATCACTTTTTTCTTCTCCCATAGCGTTTTCATTAGCATAACGCTTATCTATAAGCCCCCTAGTTTGATTAGAACTTATTACCCATATAATAAGAACAACGCCCGAGAAAAGAATCAAATTTTTCATCAATTTGCTTCTAACAACTCCTTTAGCTTGTACAAAGTAAGTTAATAAAAAAATAACAATGCTAAGTAAAGCTGTTATAACTCCTCCTCTACTAAAAGTAACCACTGCACGAAAGGAAATAATAATAAAAAGTAGAATATTTAGTATTTTATTTCCAAATTTTGGTGAATCAACAAACAACCTTGCACCAATAATAAGCATGCCAAGACCCAGTACTGTAGCTACTTGATTTGCCCCAAAGCCACCAGAGGTTGCTGCATTAGACCCCGTTCCTGACAACACCTCTTTAACACTGGGTGTGTAAAGAAAGACATAAGTAGTTAACGCAATTAAGGGTAATGCAATGTACAAAAGCACCTCATTTAGTTCCTTGCGACTGATTTTTTTATCATAACAAAATAACGCCGCAATACCCAAAGAAATAGGACCACTTAATACAAATAAAATGTTTTTTCTGAAATTAGCTTCATAACTTATCATCATGGAAGCCACAAAAATGGCTGGTACGAGAAGGAGTAAATATATAAAGTAAGCATAAGCCTTACCTGAAACGTTTTTGTAAAAAATTCCCATTAAGCAAAATAAAATAACTAAATACTTACTAGACTCATAAAAAAATGAGCTTTTAGTCATTCTAAACAACACTTCTGCACCCACAAAATAAGCACATGCCATTAATACAATAATGGTTTTCTTGGATTTTGGAGCTACTATAATTTTATGTAAAAAATATAATAAGGCAATTACAAAATAAATTTTCCCTAAACTTCTATTTAAAAACACGAGACCACCAAAAGCGATATGCAATCCAACTAAAGCAATATAACTTAATTTATTTTTCAAATATTTAGCTTAGAAATTCTACTACCATTAAAATACAAATATAGCATTCCAATCACAGTTTTTTATAGTTAATTAAAAACGGTTTTTGTAATACGCTGTACATAATATGAATACGTAAAACAATTTGCTCTTGCGTAATTATTTTCAATCATATCACCTTGTTTTTCAGGTGAAATTGACAAAGAGCGCTTTATAGCATCATGTATTGCTGATATTTGGGCTGATGCTATTAAATACCCATTCGTCTCATTTATAATATATTGTGAAATACATGAAATATCTGTAACAATAGGAATACAACCATAATTCATGGCCTCCCCAATAACTTTGGGAAAACCCTCACTTTTTGATGGCAAAATTATAAAACTACTTCTCTTATAAATTGGAATAAGTGCTTCCTTTGATAAAAAACCATGAAACACCACATTTACATTCAATTCTTTAGCTGTTTCTAATAGCTTAGGATATAAAATCCCATTTCCAACAATATGAATACATTCAATATCATTAGACTGATAACCTCTTAAAGCTTCAAACAGTAAGTCAACACCTTTGTTACTATCTAAGTTTCCCACAAAACAAAATTCAAAAGGTTTTCCTGTTTTTTTACTTTTACAAATTTTTAATCCAGTAACTCTATCTTCCGCATTTAAACAGGGGTTTTCAAAAGTAAGCACTTGAGGCTTTTGATTTGGCCATGTGCCATTAATGGTAACTTTAGCATTGGATCTTAAATATTTTAAAACGAACCTTTGAAAGCGATAATAAAAGGATGTTTTATCTACCCAGCTACCAGCATATTTAAACCAAAATTTCTTTTTAAAATATAATAATGATAAAAACATGGCTAATAAAGCTGGTTGAGAAGGCGCTCTACTATGAATATAGTTATGTTTTTTTATTTCATTATTAATGA
>JBAQZZ010000243.1:0-3428 GCA_049791475.1 Flavobacteriaceae bacterium
ACATCAAAAGAGGTATCGTTTAAACCATCGGCAACAATTTTATCTCGCACTTTTACTTTTAACTTTAAAAACGACATGTTATCTTGTTCTACAGCAATATTTAAACGGATGCCTTTTAAAAAACGGATGGTGTCTAAATGCGTTTTAAATGCGTTGAAACGATCAGCAGGAAGTGATAACTGCCCATTTATACCTTCGTGAGCAACATAAATTCTACCAAGAACATCTAAAGCGTCCCAGGTTAAAAATAAATCGTCTCGAAATTCTTGAGGATTGGCAATTTTGGCGTACTGATAAAAAGAAAGTGTTAATCGATCTTTGCCTGCTTTTTCGATTAATTCTGCTCTTTCTTTTGCGCTTAATTTATTGTACAGTTGCATGCTATACTAATTTTTTAAGGTTAAAGATTTTTATTAAAACACAAAAGTACAATTTTAAAGGAACAGCGCAATTTATTCCATAAAAAAAGCACCTAAACCATAGTTTTAAGTGCTTTTAGTTGAGTTTGAGTTAGTCGTTTATCAATACTCTTTGGTAAATTTCATAGCATAAAATTTTCCTTTTCATTTAATAGATGCTAAAAGTTCAAAAAGGTTGCGTACTAATATATTTTATTTTGAAAATATATTGAACAAATATTTTTAAAACTCCAAATTTATGTTGAAAACTATTATTGTATCATGCTAAAAGATGTAGTATTTTAGCATGAATTATTTCAGATAAAAAATTATATAAATGAGCAACGAAAAAGAAGCGAAATTAAAAGCACTCCAACTTACATTAGATAAACTAGACAAAGCCTACGGTAAAGGCACCGTAATGAAAATGAGCGACCAAGCAGTGGTTGATGTTGACGCTATTCCATCGGGCTCTTTAGGTTTAGATATTGCTTTAGGCGTTGGAGGCTATCCGCGTGGTAGAGTCGTAGAAATTTATGGTCCAGAATCATCTGGTAAAACAACCTTAACATTACATGCTATAGCCGAAGCACAAAAAGCTGGAGGCATTGCTGCTTTTATTGATGCTGAACATGCTTTTGATCGATTTTATGCTGGAAAATTAGGTGTAGATATTGATAACCTAATTATTTCGCAACCAGATAATGGTGAACAAGCTTTAGAAATTACCGATAATTTAATTCGTTCTGGCGCAATTGATATTGTTGTTATCGATTCTGTTGCGGCACTTACTCCAAAAAGTGAAATAGAAGGCGAAATGGGTGATTCTAAAATGGGCTTGCATGCGCGTTTAATGTCTCAAGCTTTAAGAAAACTTACAGGCTCAATAAGTAAAACAAATTGTACTGTAATATTCATTAACCAATTGCGTGAAAAAATTGGTGTTATGTTTGGTAACCCAGAAACCACAACTGGAGGTAATGCTTTGAAATTTTATGCTTCTGTTCGATTAGACATTCGTCGGTCAACTCAAATTAAAGATAGTAACGGTAATGTTTTAGGTAACAAAACCAGAGTTAAAGTGGTTAAAAATAAAGTAGCGCCGCCTTTTAAAATGGCAGAGTTTGACATTATGTATGGTGAAGGCGTAAGTAAAGTTGGAGAAATATTGGATGTTGCTGTAGAACTTGAAATTGTTAAAAAAAGTGGCTCATGGTTTAGTTATGATGACACTAAACTAGGGCAAGGAAGAGATGCCGTTAAAGCCATAATAAAAGATAACCCCGAACTTTTTGACGAACTCGAGGCAAAAATAAAAGCCGCCATTAAAATTTAAAACAAAAACTAAAAAATCCCGATTCTTCGGGATTTTTTAGTTTTACACGCAACCTTTCCATTATAAATGCATCTAGTAAAGGCAAACATGTATTTAAAAAGAAAAATTATTTATTATGAAAAGATTGCTTGTACTTTGCTTAACGCTGGTGTTATTTGCCTCATGTAGCTTGGACGATGATAGTACAAATTATAGTTTTGAGATTTTACCGGTTGAAAGCGTGGACATTCCAGATGAATTTGTATTAGGAGAAACATACCCCATAACTGTGTCTTATTTTAGACCTTCTACATGTCATTCATTTAGGGAGTTTTATTATTTAAAAGAAAACAACGAGCGTACGGTAGCTCCTGTAAACTATGTTTTTGAACAAAACAACTGTGAGAGTTTAGAAGAAAATTTGGTAGAAGCAACCTTTAATTTTATGGTAACTAGCAATGGTTCATATATCTTTAAGTTTTGGCAAGGAGAAGATGCTAATAACGAAGATCAATACTTAATTTTAGAAGTGCCTGTTGTAGAATAGTTTAAATTATTAATTAATACGTGTTTAATTTGAGTTTAAATCAACTCATAGAAAATTGTAAAATTAATGATACTAAAGCACAAGGAGAATTATACAAACTCTTTTCGAGTAAGCTATTTTCTGTTTGCTTAAAGTATTCGCGAAACTATGTAGAAGCTGAAGATAATTTGCAAGACGCTTTTTTAACCATTTTCAACAAAATTGAGCAATATAAAAATAAAGGTTCTTTTGAAGGTTGGCTAAAACGGATTACCGTAAATACGGTTTTACAACGCTACAGAAACGAAAAAGTTTTTGATATAATAAATGAAGATGCTATTGAAGATGTTGAAGTAGAAGTTGATGAGGATAACATTTCCATCGATTACCTATTAAAAATCATTCAAGAATTACCAGATAGATACCGATTGGTTTTTAACCTTTATGTGCTTGATGGCTATTCGCATAAAGAAATAGCAGCCATGTTAAAAATAAATTTAGGAACATCAAAATCTAATTTAGCTCGGGCTAGACAAATTTTGAAACAAACTATTGAAAATTATAAAACAACACAAAGTTTACAATCTTTATAATGCCAGATAAAAAACATATAGACAGATTATTTCAGGAAAGCTTCAAAGATTTTGAAGCCACGCCTAGCGATGCTGTTTGGAAAAATATTGAAGCACAACTAAACCAAAAAAAGAAAAAGCGCAGAGTTATTCCTATTTGGTGGCGTTATGCTGGTGTTGCAGCTTTATTGCTACTGCTTCTAACTGTTGGAATTAATTATTTTAATAACGACAATGAACCACAAACGAATCAAATTGTTGATACAGAAAATAAGGCTACAGATGCTTTGAAAGACCAAGTTGAAAAACCTAACGGGTTTAATGAGTTAAATAAAACTAATGAAGCTGTTACAAATAATAATACTTTAAAAGACAACAAGCTGAATAACGTTGATGGCGCTATTGTAAATGCTAATTCTAAAGATAATAGAAATCAAAAAACATCTGAAAACTTATTAAATAACAACATTAATACATCAAAAGCGACTTCAATTGCTGAAACAGCAGCCTCAAAAAATATAAACGAAAGTAAAATTAGCGACTATTTACCTTCTGATAAAAAATCAAAAGACTCTAATTCCATATTAAAACTTGAAGATAAAACTGCAATTGCTTCA
>JBAQZZ010000244.1:0-3049 GCA_049791475.1 Flavobacteriaceae bacterium
TTGTAGACCCTTTCAATATATAATTCTGTTAATATTAATTCAAAAAGAAAAGCCACTATAATTGGCCATGAAAACATAAAGAATAGCTTCCATTTATCTAATTTGGTATTTATATTATTTTTCAAGTACACCGCTTTTAAAAAATTCTTTTCTAAAAATAAAAATCATAAATAAAAGATAAAGAAAACTTGCTAAAGCATGAGCTTTAACAGCCCCTAAAACACCATAGTAATTTATAAAATAAATACTTGAAAAGTATATAATAATCATAAAAATAATTTCGCATATTATATACAGTCTAATCATTTTTTTAGCTAAAAACTGATAAGAAATAGTAAGAAATACAATTCTAAAAAAATCTCCTATAAGTTGCCATAAAAACAATTCTTGCATTGGTAAAAATGCATCTGTAAAAACAACTTTAACAACTACAAATTTTAATAAAAAAATAATTAAAAAACCGACAAAAATAAATGGCAATAGAGATTTATAAAAATCAAAAATGATAGTTCTAAAACCTAGTCTGCTTTTATTTTCTGATAATAAAGGCAATAAATATATTTCAAATAACGTATAAACAAATATCATATAGTAACCAGAGATTTTTCGCATACCTTCCCAATAACCCGCTTCTTCTACTCCTACATTATCAATAATGTAGTTTCTTATAATTAAAAATATAAACGGGAACATGAGTCCAGAAAATAAAGTCATTGAGAAAAAAGAAGTGATTTTTAAAAGAAAACTTTTTGAAGTAGAAAAAAAACTTATGTTTTGAATAATTTTTAATAATAATTTAGGTCTAAAAAATAATGAACAAAATAAAACAAATGGCGTTATAACAATAGCGAAAAGCGCACCATCTAATTGACTTCTACTCATTAATATAATTATTAATATAGCAGAAGTCAAATACGTTATTATATTAATTAGAACTAAATCCTTAACTTTTTTTAAACCATTTATTACAGCAATAAAAAAGACTTGTATTGTATAAAATGGAATTGTAAAAGCAGAAACTGTTATTAAAAAAGAATATTTTGTGTGGCCAAAAACAAATTGACTAAGAGAATTAGCAAACAAAAACAGAATTAGAGACAAGACTAAACCTATACCAATTGAAACAATAAAACCAGAAGAAATAGCTTGTTTAAATCGATCTTCATCTTCCCTACACTCGGCTACATATTTAATTATTCCGTTCTTAAAACCCAAAGAAGACAAACTTTGCATTGATTGCATAAAGTTTGAAAGATTTCCAGATATAGCCATACCTGCAGGCCCAATAAAAATAGCCATGAATTTGGATATGGCAAATCCTGTAATTAATCTAATAAAAACACTTAAAGAATTTATAGAAGCAACTTTAATAAGTTTATTTCTATTAATTTTTTTAAGTATTTTTTTTAACATCCTTGTTTAATAAACTAATCGTCTTTAAATGATTTTTCACTTAAATCAACCCCAAAAAGAGAACTTCCAAATATAAGAAGTATAATGCCGTAATACATACTATAGCTAACAAAATGTGCAACAACAGCGCCTTTAATGCCATCATACATATCAATAAAATACACACTGGTTATGTAAAGTATAACGACTAAAAAAGCTTCGGTTAAAATATAATGCCAAAACATTTTTTTGGCCAAAAACTGATAAGCGATTACCATGGATAATACTTTAACAAAATCGCCTAAGAGTTGCCATAAGAATAAATCCTCAACAGGGCTAAACTCATCTGTAAATATAAAGCTAACTATATAAGGTCTTAAGAAATAAATAATTAAAAGTCCTATTGCCAAAATTGGCATCACCGTTTTATAAAAACTAAACACCTCTTTTTTAAACTCTTTTTTGTCATCAATTTCAGAAAAACGAGGTAAAATGTATAAAGCCATTAAAGAGCTTACAAACATTAAATAATATTTCGATATCCTAGTCATGGCTTCCCAAAAACCCGCATATTGATAACCAATATTTTCAATAATATAAGATCTAATTGCTAAGGCAACCAATGGTAAAAGAACAGCAGTAAAAAGCGCCATAAGTGAATATGGACTCATTTTTTTCAAAAAGTCAAAACTTAAATTATCAACACGTATAAGCGGCATTAAACTCTTTCTATTAGTAATTCCAACTAAAGTGATTAAAAATATAATAGCCTCGGCAATAACCACAGATATTAATGCGCCATCTATCTTGTTTTGGTATATTAAAAGTAAGGCAATTGAAACCCCCAATATCTGCCCAATAATATTTATTATGATTAGAATTTTATACTTTGAAAATCCATTCATTATTGAAAATGAAAACAGATTTAAAGCATAAAAAGGGAGTACTATAGCAAATATTTTAATGGTATAAGCGTAATCGCTATACGTCGGGAAAATAATATCATTTATTAAATCGGCGTTGAAGTAACATAAAAACGACACTAAAATGGTTGAAATAAAGCCCGCATAAAATACCGTAGATATGGTTTTACTCAACGCTATGGTGTTGTCCTTAAACTCAGAAATATATTTTACTAAACCGTTATAAAAGCCTAAAGTAGCGATGGTTTGAAAAGAACTAACAAAATTACGAAGATTGCCTACCAAAGCTAAACCCACAGGACCAATAAAAACAGCAATAGATTTTGAAACTAATATCCCCGCTACAACTTTGGTTAATACAGATGCGGAATGGAGAGGAGCTATTTTAAATAAAACTTTACTATTTATATATTCAAGTAATTTTTTCAATTAGTACAAGTTAGTTATTCTAGGCTAAGAGGGCAATTAGCAATTTATTTTATATTAAAACGTTTAATACAACGCTTTATTCTATTATTTATTTTAAGAACTCATCTTGAATTTTTGTTTTTTATCTAGTTAAAGGTTAAAACCCTGCAATTTCATTGCAGTTACTTTAGTTTCTATAAATATTTTAGCCACGAATATCACAAATTAACACAAATACAATGTGTTGTATTCGTGGTTTTTACTTGTCATTTCACGAATCAGACTTTCAGTCTGAAAACCAAAACTATGGACTTCCAGTCCATAGT
>JBAQZZ010000245.1:0-16188 GCA_049791475.1 Flavobacteriaceae bacterium
AAATATAGTAGTGCAAGAAATTATCAGGAAGATCAAACAGTTTTAGAAATAGATGTATAAATTTAAATAGTACTCATTATGTCGCTAGCGCGAGCGTCACGCTCGTGACCGTATGAGTAAGAATATAGTTAATTCAGAAACCAATTTTTGACGGCACGAGCAAGATGCTCGCGCTAGCCAGGGGGGAGGGCTAACAATATTTATAATAATTGTTTACAAGTTAAATGATACTTTCTATTTCATCGAAAAAGGTTGTCCTGTACTTTGTAAAGCGCCAAACCAAAATCCACCTTCCATATCTATCTTTTTACGTTTTTTGGTAACATCGGTAATTGGTAAGTAAACAAACTTATTATTGACGCTTCCCACAACAAAATTTGTTTTTCCTGCCATCGCACCGTGCACAGCATGATAAGCTAAGCGGTTACAATACAGGCTATCGTTTGCATTAGCAGGTGCACTTCGGATGATATAACTTGGGTCAATATATTTTATGGTTGTTTTCATTTTTATACCATCAAAATAGTCCTTAATTTTTTGCTGAAGTAACAAACCAATATCTTTGTGCTGAATATTGCCAGAAGCGTCAGAAACATTATTATTTTTATTTTCAAATAAATGCTGCCCTGCACCTTCAGCTACAACTATTACAGCATGTTTTTTCGATTGCAGTCTTTTTTTTAGATTTTCAAGAAAACCGTTTTCTCCTTCTAATTGAAAGTCCATTTCTGGTACCAAAACAAAATTCACAACGGGCATAGAAAGTGCTGTTGAAGCGGCAATAAAACCGCTATCTCTTCCCATCAATTTCACAATAGCCATGCCGTTATAAGCTCCATCAGCTTCGTTATGTGCATCTCTAACTATGGGGCAGGCCACATCAAAAGAGGTTTCAAAACCAAAGGATTTATCAATAATATCAATATCATTATCTATGGTTTTAGGGATACCAGCGACTGCAATTTTTAAACCTCTATTTATAATTTCGTTACCGATGGCATTAGCACCTTTTAAAGTGCCATCGCCACCAATGGTAAATAGTATGTCGATTTTATTAGCTACAAGCGTATCAACCATAACAGACACATCTTGTCCGCCTCTAGATGATCCTAAAATAGTACCGCCAAACTCGTGGATATTCTTGACTTTATCTGGCGTAAGCTCAATGAAATCGTGACCGCTTTCAGGATTTAATCCTTCATAGCCGTATGGAATTCCAATAACCCTTTTAACGCCGTAAAAGTAATGCAGCGCCATAACCAAACTACGAATAACGTTATTAATACCTGGGCAAAGTCCGCCACAGGTTACAATAGCAGCCGTAGTATTATTGCCTTCAAAAAATACTTTTTCACGAGGACCAGAACGTTCATAAGAATCGGGAAAGATTCCGTTTTCTATCGAAGCATTAAGATTCTTTAATTGTACATCGGCTAAAACCCGTTCACGATCTTCAATGAAATTAAAAATACTATCCCCTTTAATTTTGCTTAAATGTATTGGAGATGTTTTTGTGGGTTCACCTAAATTGGTTATTCTGAAGTTGTTATTCTCTTTCATGTAGCTATTTTAAATATGCGATAAATGAAACATAAAAATAGTATAAAATCAGGTAACTTTAAAGCCCAAGTTTAGTAAGTATAAATAGTTTTTTAACAATTAGTAGCGAACCATTATATTTACATTATGAAAAAACTAATTACACTCTTACTTGTAGCAATTATTTTTAACTGCAATACCTCAAAAGAAGAAAATAAAACAATTTTAGAAACCTTAAAAGTAGAAATTGCAGAAAACTCTATTCTCAATTTAAAACAGGCAAACACTCTAGCAGAACTCCCATTACACTGTATGAATATTGAATACCCAAACCGCTTATCGCAAACTTTAGGTGGTGAGGACGATTTAAAATCACCAACCCAATTACACCCTGCTTTTTATGGTTGTTTCGATTGGCATTCGGCAGTTCACGGGCATTGGAGCTTAGTGAGTTTATTAAAAACATTTCCAGAAATTGATAAGGGAGAGGACGTAAAACAGCGTTTACTCAATAATATTTCAAAAGAAAACATAGAAACTGAAATTCAATACTTCTACGGCGAACATAACAAATCTTATGAGCGTACTTATGGTTGGGCGTGGTTACTTAAACTCGCCGAAGAATTGCACACTTGGGATGCACCAATAGCCCGAGAATTAGAAACAAATTTACATCCACTAACCGATTTAATCATCGAAAAGTATATCGAGTATTTACCAAAATTGAATTATCCTTTACGAAATGGCACACATACAAACACGGCGTTTGGGCTAAGTTTTGCTTATGATTATGCAGAAACAGTAAATCATGAAGCTCTTAAAACAGCGATTGCAAATCGTGCTAAATTTTTCTTTTCAAATGATAAAAACTGCCCTATGAGTTGGGAACCTAGCGGAAGTGATTTTTTATCACCGTGTTTAGAGGAAGCGGCTTTAATGAAGCGTTTATTACCAAAAGCGCAGTTTAAAACATGGATGAACGATTTCTTACCAGAATTAAAAAATAAAGATTATAGATTAGAAGTCGGAAAAGTTTCAGATAGAACAGACGGTCAATTGGTACATTTAGATGGAGTTAATTTTTCAAGAGCTTGGAGTTTAAATAAAATAGCAGAAGATTTACCTGAATACAATCATCTTAAAAACATAGCGAATTTGCACATCAATTACTCTTTGCCAAGTATTTTTGGTGATAGTTATGAAGGCGGACATTGGCTTGGTAGTTTTGCTATTTATGCATTGAATTCTACAAGTAAATGATAAAAAACTGGCTTAAAAATATTGGTCCAGGTCCGTTAATAGCTGCCGCTTTTATTGGTCCAGGAACGGTAACGGTTAGTACGCTTGCAGGCGTTGATTTTGGGTTTGCGCTTTTGTGGGCGATGCTGTTATCTATTGTAGCGACTATAGTTTTACAGGAAATGTCGGCTCGATTGGGTATTATTACTCAAAAAGGCTTATCAGAAATAATTAGAACAGAAATCAAAAACCCTGTTTTTAAGTTTTTGGCAATTCTTTTAATTCTTTCAGCTATAGTTATAGGAAACGCAGCTTATGAGGCTGGTAATATCACCGGTGGTGTATTGGGTTTAGAAACTATTGTTGGTAATCCTAGTCTCAATATTGGTGGTTTTTCAATAAATGTACTGAGTATTATTATTGGAGCTATTGCATTTGTTTTGCTATACCTAGGTAATTATAAAATTCTTGAAAAGGCTTTAATTACTTTAGTAACGCTAATGAGTTTTGCTTTTTTAATCACAGCAATTATAACAAAACCTAACATTTTAGACCTTTTAAAAGGTGTATTTATACCTCAATTTCCTAAAGATAGTTTGTTAACTATCATCGCACTTATTGGAACTACAGTTGTGCCATATAATTTGTTTTTACATGCGTCATTGGTTAAAGAAAAATGGCAAAGTGAATCAGATTTAAAATATGCTAGAAAAGATACCATTATCGCTGTTGTATTAGGCGGGCTAGTTTCCATGTGTATTATTATTTCTGCAGCTTCCATAAAAGATTTACAAATTAATAACGCTGCAGATTTAGCAAAAGGGTTAGAACCGCTATTCGGTAGTTTTGCAAAATATTTTTTAGCCATTGGGTTATTCGCCGCTGGTATTACCAGTGCTATAACAGCGCCTTTAGCAGCAGCTTTTGTTGCAAGTGGTTGTTTAGGTTGGTCTACAAATATGAAGGCTAAAAAGTTTAGAGCCGTATGGATGTTTATTTTAATTTTAGGTATTGTTTTTTCCTCCTTAGGAATGAAATCGATCGAAATTATCAAGTTTGCTCAAGTTGCAAATGGTATTTTATTACCCGTTATCGCTGGGTTTTTAATATGGATTATGAATAAAAAATCTATTTTAGGTGACTATAAAAATAACATGAAGCAAAATATTTTTGGCTTTATAATCTTAGGAATTAGTATCTTACTATCGCTTGCAACACTTAGTAAAGTGTTTGGTTTAAATCTGTTTTAGTGGACTTTAAAAATATAGATATTAATGTTGATGTAGGTGAAGGCATAGGAAATGAACTTCTTCTAATGCCATATATTGCGTCTTGTAATATTGCCTGCGGAGGTCATACTGGAGATTCTGAAACTATGCATAATGTAGTTAAACTAGCAAAACTACATGGGGTAAAAATTGGTGCGCACCCGTCGTTTCCTGATAGAGAAAATTTTGGTAGACAACCTATGAAAATGTCTTGTGCGGCCTTATTTTATTCAATTAAGAATCAAATTGATGATTTAATTAAAGTATTAAATAAAGAAAATACACTATTACATCATGTTAAACCACATGGTGCTTTATATAACATGGCTGCGGTTGATGAGCGTATTGCCAACGTTATTGTTGAGGTTGTTAAAAGTATAGCGTTACCTATTAAACTTTATGTGCCTTATAAATCTGTTATAGCTGATTTGGCTAAAAAGGAAAATATTGAAATTCGTTATGAAGCCTTTGCTGATAGAAATTATAATTCAAATTTAACTTTGGTTTCTAGAAGTGAAAACAATGCGGTTATTGAAGATGTTGATAGGGTTTTTGAGCATGTTTTCAGAATGATTTCTTCTGAAAAAGTGAAGACTATTGAAGGCTTAGAAATAGATATAAAAGCAGATACTTATTGTGTTCATGGCGATAATCCAAAAGCAGTAGATTTAATTAAAAATTTAACCCAAAAATTAGAACTAAAAGGTTATAAAATTAGATGATTTTTTGACACCATTTAAACTAACATATAAACCCTTTGGAGCGCGTGCTATTTTAATTGAATGGCCATCAAAAATTGATAAGAACATTTTAAAGGATATTATTCTTTTTAAAAATAAAATTATTAATGAAAATATTGAACAAATACTTGATTTAAAAACTGCATATAACTCGTTATTAGTTATTTATAATTCAATTTGTAGGAATTTTGAAAGTAAAATAATTTTTTTGAAAAAGGTATATGTCTCTCCTGATTTTAAATCTGACATGGTGTCAAATATCTGGAGAATTCCAGTATGTTATGATGATGCTTTTGGTATAGATTTAGGCATGATTTCTAAACAAAAAAACATATCAAAACCTGAAATTATAAAACGACATTTACAAACCATTTATACCGTTTATTTTATTGGTTTTTTACCTGGTTTTTTATACTTAGGAGGGTTAGATGAAACGCTTCATGTACCGCGTAAATCTACCCCAAGATTACATATTGAAAAAGGGGCAGTTGCTATTGGCGGAAATCAAACCGGTGTATATCCAAATCCAAGTCCCGGTGGTTGGAATATTATTGGGAATTCACCTATTAATTTTTTTGATGTTTCAAAAAAAATGCCTTGTTTTGCTAAAGCCGGAGATGCTATTCAGTTTTATTCCATTTCTATAAATGAACATCATCATATTAAGACTTTGGTAGACGCTAACGTGTATCAAATAGAAAGTGAGCTGATAAATGATTAAAGTATTACATTCGGGTTTTTATTCTACCATTCAAGATTTTGGACGCACAGGTTTTCAAGAGTTTGGTGTTCCATATTCAGGAGTTATGGATAGAAAAGCAGCGACTTTAGCTAACACTTTATTAGGAAATAGAGACGATGAAGCTGTTTTAGAAATGACGATGACCGGGGCTAAACTTTTATTTGTAACGGAGACCTGTATTGCCATTTGTGGTGCAGATATATCACCAAAATTAAACAATGAAACCCTGCTTTTAAATAGAATGATACAAGTAAAGCCCAATGATATTTTATCATTTGGAAAATTGAATACTGGTTTTAGGTGCTATTTAGCGGTTTTAGGTGGTTTTAAGACTGAAACCATTATGAAAAGTAAAAGTATGTATCAAAATATTACTAAGCAGTTTATGATTTATAAAAATGATGAATTACAAATTTCTCAAAAACCGCCTGCATCAAATAAGCAACATGCAAGTATGCGTTTTGATTCATCTTACATTAATTCTAATATTTTAGAAGTTTATAAAGGACCAGAATTTGAAAATCTCACTAAAAATAAACAAACCGAATTATTTTCAAAGCCATTCGTAATTTCTAAAGATAATAACCGAATGGCGTATCAGTTAGAAGAAACATTTCAAAACAATTTAAGCCCAATAATAACATCTGCGGTACTTCCAGGAACAGTACAATTAACACCTTCAGGAAAATTTATTATTTTAATGCGCGATTGCCAAACTACTGGAGGTTATCCAAGAGTGCTTCAACTTAAAGAATCTTCAATGGATGTTTTGTCGCAAAAGTTTGCGGGTAATACTATAAATTTCAAGATTAATTCTCAATATTAAGGTAAGTATTAATTATTATGACGACAAACTACTAAAACTTTCTTATGCATAAAAAAATCATATTATTATTTATTATAACTACATCTATTTTTAGTTGTAACAAAGCACTTAAAGACGCGGATGTAATTATTAATAAATCTATTGAAGTAAATGGCGGTAAGTTTGTTGAACATTCGAATATTGAATTCGATTTTCGCGATAAACATTACAAGGCTATTCGAAATAATGGAAAGTTTCAATATGAGCGTATTTTTAAAGACTCAATGGATTTTGTTAAAGATATTTTAAATAATAAAGGTTTTCAGAGATTTATAAATGAATTGCCTTTTGTAGTTACCGATGTTAAAGAAACTGCTTATTCTGCCTCAGTTAACTCAGTACATTATTTCTCAGTTTTACCTTATGGGTTAGATAATAGAGCTGTTAAAAGAGCCTTTTTAGGAACCTCAAAACTAAAAGAAAAAGAGTACTATAAAATAAAAGTCACCTTTAAGGAAGATGGTGGAGGTGAAGATTTTGAAGATGTTTTTATATATTGGATAAATACCAAAACATTTAAAGCAGATTATTTAGCCTATTCTTATAACGAAGCCGATGGTTTAGGTTTGCGATTTCGTGAAGCTTATAACGAGCGATATATTGGAGGTATTCGGTTTGTGGATTACAACAATTACAAGCCAGAAAACGAAAATACTTCCCTGGAAAACCTTGATAATTTATATGAAGCTAATGCTTTAATCTTACTTTCTAAAATTGAGCTTAAAAATATTCTTGTTAATGATTAGTTGTTAGTTCATAATTTAAAATTTCACCATTTGCAATAGTAACATGGTATAAATTTCCAAAGATATAATCATTAATATCCTCATATTCTTGTTTTTTAATGATTGTATTAACTAATTTCGGAGTCGTGTTGCTATGACCAACAATCAATATATTTTTGCCTTCAGTGTCTTTTAAAAATGACTTAACATCAAGCTCGTTTGGTTTGTAAATGGTAATTTCAAGATTATTTTGAGTAGCTGTGGGTTTAGCCGTTTCTAAAGTTCTAATATAATTTGTAGAAAATACCGCATCAAATTTAACATCATCTAAAATTGTACTCCAATTTTCTGCACGTAACTTCCCTTCGGTTGTTAACTTCGGGTTGTCATCATCAGGATTTAATCGCTCTTTTTCAGCATGCCTTATAAAGTAATAATGGCTTGTAGTGTCTTCATTTTTCGAATTATCTTTCTTTTCATTTTTACAAGATGAAAGCGTTAAAAGAGCTACAGTAATTAATATATATTTATAAATCATAAAATTAAATTTTTGATATTAAGCTAACTCTAATGCAATTTCAATCATGCCTTTAAAAGTAGTTTCGCGCTCTTTACTTGTTGTACGTTCTCCAGTTACCAAAGAATCAGCGATTGTTAAAATAGCTAACGCATTTACATTATGCTTTGCAGCCACGGTGTACAAACCTGCGGTTTCCATTTCAACACAAAGCACTCCGAATTTCGACCATTTTTTATACGATTCAAAATCATCGGCATAAAATTCATCCGAAGTAAATATATTACCAGCTTTAATAGGAATATTTTTAAGTTTAGAAGCTTCAATAGCTTTTTGAAATAAATTAAAACTAGCAGTAGGAGCGTAGTCTGCCCCTCCAAAACGGAGTTCATTCAATCCAGAGTTTGAAGATGCTGCCATAGCTAAAACAATATCTCTAATTTTCACATCTTTTTGATATGAACCAGCGCTTCCAACCCGTATTAAATTTTTAACACCATATTCAGTAATTAGTTCGTGTGCATAAATAGATATAGAAGGAATTCCCATGCCAGTTCCCATCACTGAAACTTTTTTTCCATGGTAAATACCCGTATAGCCAAACATGCCTCTAATTTTATTAAAGCACATTGGGTTTTCTAAAAACGTTTTAGCTATCCATTTGGCTCTTAAAGGATCGCCTGGTAATAAAATGGTTTCTGCAATATCACCTTTTCTGGCTTCAATATGTGCGCTCATTTGGTTAAGTTAAAAGTTAAGAGTTAAAAGTTTAGAGTTTGATGTTTGTTAGATTAACCTAAATGTTATTAATAATTTACATCCTCTGGTTTTTTACCAGTAATAATTTGAATTCCTGAGGATGTTCCTAGTCGTTGAACACCCAAATTAATATATTCTAAAGCTGTTTTAGTGTCTTTTATACCACCTGAAGCTTTTATTTTGATTTCGTTTTTGGCCACCCTTTTCATAAGTTTTATATCATGAATTGTGGCTCCAGCAGTTCCAAATCCGGTAGATGTTTTAATAAAATCAGCACCGCTTTGTATGGCTAATTCACTAGCTTTAATAATCTCTAAATCCTCAAGATAGCAGGTTTCTAAAATGACTTTTAAAGTATGATTTGGCATGATGTTTTTTACAGCCTCAATATCTTTCCAAACACCATCAAAATCTTTACTTTTTAATAATCCAATATTGATAACCATATCAATTTCATCGGCACCATTATTAATAGCAGTTTTAGCCTCATCAACCTTTGCTTTAGTGCTCATTGCACCTAAGGGAAAACCAATAACGCTGCATACTTTTACGTTGGTATTATTTAGTTCTGATTTAGCTAGAGCCACATAACAACTATTTACACAAACCGAATAAAAGTTATATTCTTTAGCTTCTGTGCAAAGTTTAATAATGTCATTTTTTGTGGCTGTGGCCTTAAGTAGTGTGTGGTCTATATAATTGTTTAACAGTTTCATAGTGTATTTTAGTTAAAAATGACACGTAATCAAATGTATTAAACAATTACTAAACTTTTGGTGTTTTAGTGATTCAATATTTTAAATTTTGAATCTTAGTTTATCATCTTGATTTTCAGTAGAAGTGGTTTCAGAAGTATTTTTCTTTTGAAGATTTTCTAAATATTTCTTGTAGATTTTAGTATTTCTAATTTGTTGCGCCTTATTTGTTGCAACTATATTGTTAAACGTGCCTATTCTATCAGCACCAGCTTCTATGTATTTTAAAACCGTTTCGTAATCTGTAATACCACCTGAAGCCTTTATTTTAGCTTTGTCTCTAACGGTTTTTTTTATAATTTTCACAGCAGTTAATGTAGCACCGCCTTTTGAAAACCCTGTTGAAGTTTTAATAAAATCTGCTTTTCCATCTAAACAAATTTCACAAGCTTTTATAATTTCGTTTTTATTTAATTCTGAAATTTCAATTATTACTTTTAATGGCGTTTCACCAATAGCAAGCTTTACATCGCTAATATCTTTTAAAACAGAAACATAATTTCTACTTTTAAGAAGACCTAAGTTAATGACCATATCAATTTCATCAGCACCATCTTCAATCGCTTTTTTTGCTTCATAAACTTTGGCAGCTGTTGACATTGCTCCAAAAGGATGACCAATTACTGAACAAATTTTAACGCCACTATTAGTAAGAATTTGTTTTGCTAAGGCAATATTGCAACCATTAATACAAATGGCATAAAACCTGTTTAACTTGGCTTCGTCACAAATATCAATAATGTCTCGTTCTGTAGCTGTGGGTTCTAATAAAGCGTAATCAATGTACTGAGAAATGTTCATTCTAACTTGTGTTTACTAAGTGTTAATCAATTGAAAATGAGAGATTTGAAATACTTTTACATGAAATTACAAAGTATGTCTGTTGCTAATTTATAAATTTTAAATCGTAAATTCTTGTGATTTTTGATTTATTAGACGAACGGTAATTCATTCTGTTTATTAACCGAAATGTTTATGAAAAATTTTATTTATCGGTAGTTTTTATTATGATATATAATTATCAAATCTAATATAAAGAAAAAGCAACAATCATCTTAAAAGAATCATGTTGCTTTAAACCGTCTGCGATTAAACAGACAACCAACCAATTATATAGACTGTATATTTACTGTTTTGTTACAATAAATAACAGATTCCTTTATACCGTTTCATTTATTAAGTCGTGTTGGTTTCTAAAAACCAACTGATCATCAAAAGCATCTAATAAAATAATACTATCTGTAGTTACTTTGCCTGCTAATATTTCTTTACTTAAAGCGTTTAATACTTCTTTCTGAATTACACGTTTTACTGGTCTAGCGCCATATTCAGGGTTATAACCTTTATCAGCCAAATATTGAACAGCTTCTGGCGTAGCATCAAAAGTAATGCCTTGATGAGCTATCATTTTAGTAACACTTTTTAATTGCAATCCAACTATTTCTACTATGTTTTCTTTACTCAGCGGTGTAAACATTACAGTGTCATCAATTCTATTTAAAAACTCTGGTCTCACCGTTTGTTTTAACAAGGCTAACACGTCAACTTTTGCAGCTTCAATAGCTGAATCTATATCTTTTGTAGCTTCAAAACGATCATGAATTATGGAGCTTCCCATATTTGAAGTCATAATTATTATGGTGTTTTTAAAATCGGCAACCCGTCCTTTGTTATCTGTTAAATGACCTTCGTCTAATACTTGTAATAAGATATTAAATGTATCTGGGTGCGCTTTTTCAATTTCATCCAATAAAACTACTGAATACGGCTTTCTTCGAACAGCTTCAGTAAGTTGCCCGCCTTCATCATAACCTACGTATCCTGGAGGTGCACCAACTAATCTGCTTACCGCATGGCGTTCTTGATATTCACTCATGTCAATTCTAGTCATGGCATTCTCATCGTCGAATAAATATTCTGCCAATGCTTTAGCCAATTCGGTTTTACCAACACCTGTTGTTCCTAAAAATAAGAAGGTTCCAATGGGCTTTTTAGGGTTTTGTAAACCGGCACGACTTCTTCTAACCGCATCACTAACTGCTTCAATAGCTTCTTCTTGCCCTACCACACGTTTGTGCAATTCATCTTCAAGCTTCAACAATTTTTCACGCTCACTTTGTATCATTTTAGTAACAGGAATCCCCGTCCATTTCGCAACAACTTCAGCAATATCGTCATAAGTTACTTCTTCTTTAATTAAGGAAGTTTCACCTTGCGCTTCCAATTGCTTTTGAAATACTTCTAGCTGCTCTTGAGCTTCTTTAATTTTTCCGTAACGCAATTCAGCTACTTTTCCATAATCGCCTTCACGTTCGGCTTTTTCTGCATCTATTTTGAAGTTTTCAATAGCCTGTTTTGTATTTTGAATATTATCTACAACTTCCTTTTCGCTTTTCCATTTGGCATTAACCTCATTTCTGGTTTCTTTAATATTTGCCAAATCAGAGCGTAAAGATTTTAATTTGCTTTCATCTTTTTCACGCTTAATGGCCTCAATTTCAATTTCGAGCTGCATGATTTTACGGTCTAAAACATCCAATTCTTCAGGTTTAGAATTGATTTCCATTCGTAACTTAGAAGCGGCTTCATCCATTAAATCAATGGCTTTATCTGGTAAAAACCTATTGGTAATGTAACGTTGCGATAATTCTACCGCGCCAATAATAGCCTCGTCTTTAATACGCACTTTATGGTGTGTTTCGTATTTTTCTTTAATACCACGTAAAATTGAAATAGCACTTTCAGTATCAGGCTCATCAACCATTACTTTTTGAAAACGACGCTCTAAAGCTTTATCTTTTTCAAAGTATTTTTGATATTCATCTAAAGTTGTTGCGCCAATAGCCCGAAGTTCGCCACGTGCCAATGCAGGTTTTAATATGTTTGCTGCATCCATAGCGCCTTGTCCGCCACCAGCGCCAACAAGTGTGTGGATTTCGTCAATAAAAAGTACAATATCGCCATCACTTGTAGTTACCTCTTTAATAACTGCTTTTAGGCGTTCTTCAAATTCACCTTTATATTTGGCTCCAGCGATAAGCGACCCCATATCTAAAGCGAAAATTTGCTTGTCTTTAAGATTTTCTGGAATATCGCCATCAATAATTCTATGCGCTAAACCTTCGGCAATAGCGGTTTTACCTGTTCCGGGTTCACCAACTAAAATGGGGTTGTTTTTCGTTCTACGCGTTAAAATTTGAAGTATTCTTCGAATTTCTTCGTCACGCCCAATAACAGGATCTAGCTTACCATCTTTGGCCAACTGATTTAAGTTTTTAGCATATTTATTTAGTGCGTTATACGTTTCTTCCTGACTTTGTGAGGTTACATTCTCTCCTTTTCGTAATTCTTCAATAGCAGCTTTTAAGCCTTTTTCAGTAACACCTTGATCTTTTAACATCTGTGCTATTTTGCTATTCGATTTAAAAACAGCTAATATTAAATGCTCGATAGATACAAAGTCATCTTTCATCTTTTTTGCGATAATTGATGCTTCATTTAAGCTCTTTCCAGCTTCGCGTGATAACATTAATTCGCTGCCTGTAACTTTTGAGAAGCTCTCTAATTGTTTGTCTAAGGCTTTCTGAAGTATAGAAATATTGACATTCAATTTTTTTAAAAGGAATGGCAGCACGTTTTCATCAACTTCAAAAATGCCTTTAAAAAAATGTTCATTTTCTATGTGTTGATGCCCATAACTTTGCGCAATTTGTTGTGCTTGCTGTATGGCTTCCTGCGATTTTATTGTATAATTATTTAAGTTCATAGTTTATATTTTTTTATTTCCATAAAGGTGGAAATCTTTTTTATTATTTACTTTTACAACTACTTTAGGTCAATAATCTTACCAACTGAGTTTGTGAGACAAAATGTCGCTTCAAGGCTTGTTTTTAATGACTTTTAGTCAGTTTGTAAGATTTAGAATAGGTTACGACTTAGTATAAATATAATTTAAAACAACGATGGGATTATTTAACAACATATTTGGAAGTTCAGGTGAGGCAAAAGAAGAAAAGGTTTTACCATGGATACCTTTAAACGATTTACAGCAATTAAATCACATAGAAAATAAATCGACTACAAAAACTCAGGTTATTTTTAAACATTCTACACGCTGTGGAATTAGTAGAATGGTTATGAATCAATTTGTTGATGCTTACAATCTCACTGAAAAAGACTTGGATTTATATTACTTAGATTTATTGAGTTACAGAGAAATATCTAGCGAAATAGCAGCTAAATTTCAAGTGTTACATGAATCTCCTCAATTATTAGTTGTAAAAAATGGGGTAGTGGTGGCACAGGATTCTCATGGTGCTATTAATGATATAGATTTGGGCAGGTTTGTTTAAATAATTTTAAATGAATTCTACCTATTTATTCGTTTACGGAACTCTATTAAAAGATATAGATAATGAGATGTCAAGATTTTTGGCATCTCATTCTGTTTTTGTAAGCAAAGGTTATTTTAGCGGAAAACTATATCTAGTAGATTGGTTTCCCGGGGCCATTTTAAGTGATGATACTGAAGATCGCGTATTTGGTAGCATATTTGAAATTAAAAACCCTATTGTAGTTTTTAATGTTTTAGATGATTATGAAGGCATAGGAAAACATAACCCAAAACCTCATTTATTCAATAGAGAAATCATTACCATTTTTCTTGAAAACAAGACCAAACTTAAATCTTGGGTTTATTTATACAACCATTCTACTAAAAATCTGAAAAGAATTATTTCGGGAAATTTTCTTAATTAAGAGTTATTAATCTGAGGCCATACATAATACTTTAGTAACATTTCATTTTTTTAATACCAAGTAAATAGTATATTTAGGATAAATTTTTTATCACACTAAATCTAAATATGCGTTATTCTTTATTTATAGTATTACTTTTTATCTCCTTTACAACAATAAATTGTGCTAAAGCAAAAAAAAACTCTAATACCACATTCGATACATTAGTTTGGTCTGACGACTTTAATGAAGACGGTCCTATTAATTCAAAAAATTGGTTTCATCAAACGCAATTACCAGCTGGTGGCGATTGGTATGGTGGTTTAATAAATCATTATACAAATCGAATAGAAAATTCATATGTAGAAGATGGTTTTTTAAATATTGTGGCCAAAAAAGAACTGTTTGAAGATCAGGGAGAAATAAAACAATATACGTCTGCTAGATTAAATTCAAAATTTGCATTTACTTATGGTAAGGTTGAAGCACGAGTAAAATTACCTTTTGGTGTAGGTACTTGGCCAGCTATATGGATGCTGAATAAAAACATAGATGAACCTGGAGCTTATTGGCAAAAACAAGGTTATGGTTCTACATATTGGCCGGTTTGTGGAGAGGTTGATATTCTAGAACATTGGGGTAAAAAACAAAATCGTATTCAAAGTGCGGTACATACAGCATCTAGTGCAGGCGATGATGTGGTGAACCTCGGCGGTCAAGTTTTAGAAAATGTCTCAAATCAATTTCATGTTTACAGTATGGAGTGGACAGAAGAAAAGATAGTGTTTAGTGTTGATGACGTTGTACATTATGTATACCAACCAGCTTTAAAAAACTCAGATACTTGGCCTTTTACCAACGATCAATATTTATTACTAAATATAGCTATTGAACCAGATATCGATTCTTCTTTTGAAGAAAGTGCCATGGTGGTTGATTATATAAGAGTTTATCAATAAAATTTTTAATGTATTTAAAAATTAATTTTAATAAAAGTATAAAACTATTCTATTTTGTTTTGTTGCTCTTTTTTTGTTGTGAAAAAGATTCAATAGACAAAAAAGAAGTTATTGAAATTAGCCAGAACAGGGATTTAGAACAAATTAAAGCATCTGGAACTTTACGAGCTTTAATGATTTATAGTAGTACAACTTATTATCTGTATAAAGGCCGCCCGATGGGGTATGAGTTTGAATTACTAGAACGCTTCTCAAAGTATCTAGATTTAAACCTAGAAATAATAGTTGTAAAAAATATAGATGAGCTTTTTGAAAAATTAAATAAAGGAGAAGGCGATATTGTAGCTCATGCTTTAACCATTACCAACTCTAGAAAAGAAGAAGTTTCATTTACAGATCATTTGTATTTAACAAAACAAGTTTTAGTACAAAAAAAACCTGATGATTGGAGGGCTATGCATTGGTCAAATTTGGAAAAAGCCATAGTGCATAAACCAATAGACTTATTAGGAGACACCATATCTGTTAGAGAGTTATCTTCATATAGAGAAAGAATCTATAATTTATCAGAAGAATTGGGAGGAACCATTCATATAAATATCCTTCCTGGTGAAATGACTACCAACGAAATAATAGAAAAAGTTGCAGAAGGCGATCTTAAATATACCATTGCAGACGAAAATATAGCTAGTGTCGTGGCAACATATAATCCTATTTTAGATGTTAAGGTGCCTGTTAGCTTTTCTCAAAGAATAGCTTGGGCAATAAGACCTGACTCTCAAAATTTATTAAAATCTACAAATAATTGGTTGGAACAAATTAAAAGGCAAATTGATTTTAATGTTATATATAACAAGTATTTTAAAAACAAGACATACTATCAAAGACTTGTAAAAAGTGATTTTTACAGTTTAAATAAGCAACAAATTAGTCCATATGACAATTTAATAAAAACGTATTCAAAAACTTTAAATTGGGATTGGCGACTTGTGGCTTCTCAAATTTATCAAGAGTCAAAATTCGACCCAAGAGTTAGTTCATGGGCAAAAGCTTCTGGATTAATGCAACTCATGCCAAATACGGCTTTAGAATTAGGTGTTACCAACAGAGCTGATCCTAACCAAAGTATAAAAGGGGGTACTAAATACCTGAAACAACTATGGGGAAATTTTGAGGATGTAACAGATTCTATTCAACGTACTAAATTTACCTTGGCAGCATATAATTGTGGTTTATATCATGTTATAGATGCCCAAAACCTTGCTAAAAAACGTGAATTAAAAGCTAACGTTTGGGATGATAATGTTGAGCATATGATTTTAGAATTAAGGCTGGCTAAAAAC
>JBAQZZ010000246.1:0-1806 GCA_049791475.1 Flavobacteriaceae bacterium
TGGGTCGTAGACCCACAAACTTTGTTAGTTTGGGTCGTAGACCCACAAACGCCGGCAGATCTTCCCACTTACTTCTGGCGCAGATAGGTCTTTTTATAGTGGGGCTTGTTTTCGGAGGTTATGGAGTTTATAAGGGATTTCACGAGACAAGTTCGACTCAGTTGAGAAGCTCATTTCCTCCGCTTACGTTCATAGTCTCTAACCCGCTTGAAAACTATGTATGGAGCTGTAAGCGTTCTACTTTGAGAACGACACTACAACCTTCTTCACTTTCCAAACTAGTCGAAAGACTAGAAAAAACAAAAACGAGTAGTGGTTCTGAAAATACAACCGCACCTTCCGCTTTAATCAAACTTAAAACGGAAAACGCTCCTAACGAAATTTATCGTCCGGGCTTTACCTTTGATCAATCCAACCTTTTTGATCCGGCTAGCGTTAAAGTCTCTGATGATCAAGTCTCTTATGATCAAAACGTTAAACTATTTTATGTGCCTGTGACTAAAAATAAAAAAGAGGTATTAAATAAAAAAGAGGTATTTATTATCGAGATAATAGCAAAGATAATTGTCAACACTTCCCCTCTAGATAGCCAAAGTTCGTCCCAATTTGACGAGGCTAATAGTCCGTTAGGTAGCCAAAGCTCGTCCCAATCTGACGAGTCTAATCGTCCGTTAGGTCTCCAACTCCAAAGCTATCCCTCAATAAGAAGAATCTTTGACGGTTTCGATATCGATATTTCCGAGAATGTTGGTATAAGTATAGAACACAAATATAAAGGATTTCAAAAAGATCAGTCCATAAAATTTACTTACATGCTAGAAAAATATAGAATAATATTTACTCTAATATGGTAACTATATTTAATTTATAGATAACTGTTAAGGAGGCAGTATACAATGATTTTTAAAGTTTATCGTAGTTATTTCATGAAAGTTACCGATTTAAAATTAATAGATTCGTGTATTTGTAAACGTTCAGGTGGAATTGTAATGGCAGTCAGTGAAAAAAACGACGAGCTAACAACACCCGATTTTAGTTATGATCCAGAGTTGTTAGCTCGTCGAGAACATGAACGGTTTTTATTAAAGTCATATCTAGAATGGAAAAGTCAAAACTCTAATCGACCAAAATATGATTTAATACAAATCATAATCACTTCGACTAATGCAATAAAAAAAAAATTAGTATGGCCTAAGTCATTACAAAAATTATCTATATATGAACAATGTCTATGTTTAGATAATTTTCCAATTGTTCAATTAGAGATTATTGTAAAAATAATTCGTTCTAATTATGAACAATTATTAACTTTTGATGAGGTGTTGGAAGTTATGGAATTACCAACCAACTTTTTGAATTTAGCAGAAACCCAAAAGTTTCTTATTTTAGAACACTTTATAAATCTTTTTGTAACTGAACGGGTTACAATTAGTATCGCGTATAATTACCTTGACTTTTTAGTAAATAAGTACAAAAAGGCAGGGTCTTTAAACAATACTTGGAATTATATCAAAGAATTTAAAGATTTAAATTCCAAGTAAAATTTATCAAAATTTATCAAAATTTATCAAAATTTAAATTTATCCACATAGTAATTCATTTCTATGGTAATTTTTGATTAGTAGGTAACTCTTACATCTACTTTACACCAATTAAAATATAAAATGGATATAGTCAAAAAATAAATATTTGGAGATTGAAAATTAGCTATGCCTCCCAGAGCTTAAAAGCTTTACTTTGAAAGCTTAAAAGCTTTACTTTGAAAGCTTAAAAGCTTTTAAAAAAAGTTTTTTTCACACCAAGTTT
>JBAQZZ010000247.1:0-8323 GCA_049791475.1 Flavobacteriaceae bacterium
GGTTAGCTAAAGTATCGTTCATAAATTTGTATTCAAATGACGAATTAGGCATAAGACTTCTCCATTTTTGTTGAATAGCTAAAATGCTTTTATCTACATCTCCAGGTTTTAACTTAAAGGACAAAAATCTATAGTTATTACTACTATTCACACTAAAAAATAATTGTGGTTTTATGTGTTGTTGCATAGATTCAAAATGAAAATTGGCGACCACACCTTGCACGGTCAACTTCTGTGTTTCGCCAACAATAGTTAGTTGTTGCCCAATAGCGTCTTCTGCATTTTTAAATCCATAAGTGAACAAGGCTTTTTCATTAATAACAACAGTATTAGGATTTGTTTCTCCGGCTTCCAAAAATTTTCCTGCTAATAAAGGAATTTGATACGTTTTAAGATAAGCGTCATCGCTAACTAAACTTTGAGAGGCATAAGCTTGCTGAGGGTTTTCACCAGTTTTATATACAGATAATTGAAACCCATTATTGCCGTTAGGAATCTCATAAGAAAGACTGACACTTTCTACTGAGGGCAACTTAGAAAACTCATTTCGTATGGTGAGCATCCTTTGAACACCTCCTGAAGTCCAATCTCTGGGCACACTCGCAGTTACAACATAATCCTTATCATAACCCAAACCTTTACCAAAGAAATTATCTAATTGTTGTGTTACTAAAAGTGCGGCAATTAAAACCACAAGTGCCGTAACATATTGAAACCCTAAAAGTAATTTTCTTAATAAAACAGAAGACTTTCCTGTATTTAATTTGCCTTTAATAGCATCAATAGATTTAAAAGAAGACAAGACAAATGCAGGATAAAAGCCTACCAAAATACTTATAACTACAATAAAGAGTAAAGGCACTAAGAGAAAATAAACAGGGAATTGAGAAAGACCAATGAGTTCTTTACCAACAAGCTCTGCAAACCATTTACTAAAAAAAGGATATGAAACACATGCCAAAACCGTTGAAATGCTTACTAATACAAATGATTCGGTTAGAAACTGGAAAATAATTTGTTTTCGTTGTCCTCCTAAAACTTTTCTAACACCAATCTCTTTTAATCGACTACCTGAATGGCTAATGGCTATGTTTATAAAATTTATCAGGGCCATAATAATTATAAATAGTCCAACAAAAGTGAGTGTCAAAAGCATTTGCTTTAAACTTCCATTATTTCGATTAACATAATAATCTGTTAGTTTTAATGGTACTACTTTAAGGTTGTTCTGAATCGTTTCTGGTGTATGCTGCTGTATTAAGCGACTGAGTGGTTCTTCTAACTGTTGAGCAGAAATATTAGGTTGAAGTTCAATAAATGCTACAAAAATCGGAAGATCCCATGCTTCAAAATTAGCACGATCAAAATAGGTTGCAGTGTTTTTAGCAATGAAAAATCCGTTGTCTGCTTGCTTTGTTAATTTAGTAATCGTATTTTCAGATGTGTCATTTAAAACACCTGTTATTTTAAATTGTTGGTTATCGCCACTAAAATTCTGAATAGATAGCGTTTCATCTATAACATCGGTTTTCCCAAAGAACTTTGTCGCTTTTTTGGCAGTTATCACTACTGAGAATGGATCGTTAAATGCCGTATTAGGGTTGCCGTGTAAAAGGTTAAACCCATACATATGCAATAAACTAGCATCTCCTAATTGAATACCTTCTCTAAAATTTTTATCGCCCTGAGATACAATGCTTGTTATGCCATCCCAACGGTAATAGTTAGCTACTAAATGTGGGTAATCTTCTTTTAATCGTTCTGCTAAAGGCCCAAGTGTTGCAAAATCTACACCCATATTTGAGTCTTTCCATTGGCTCGTTAGAATGTATTGAGAATCTGAATTTTTTAAATTGGTGTTTACTTGTAATTCTTGCCATACAAAGGCTGCAATTAGTAATGCAAAACTAATTCCAGTAAATAGACCCACAATATTTATGAACGTGTAAAGCCACTTTTTTTTAAGGCTTCTCCATGCTATTTTGAAATAATTACGTATCATAATTGTTATTTTTTTAATTGATGCCTATTCTGCTTTAAGCGATTTTACAGGATTGGCAATAGCAGCTCTTATAGCTTGAAAACTTAGCGTTATTAATGCAATTAGTAAAGCAACAATTCCTGTTACTACAAAAATCCACCACTTAAGCTCTATTCTAAATGCAAAATCTTCTAGCCATTTACTCATAAACCACCATGCAATAGGTGTTGCGATTATAAATGCTAGCATAACTAATTTTACAAAATCTTTTGAAAGCATTTTAACAATATTAGTTACTGAAGCGCCTAATACTTTTCGTATCCCAATTTCTTTGGTGCGTTGTTCGGCAATGTAAGTTGCCAATCCAAATAACCCGAGACATGCAATAATTATAGCCAATAATGCAAAAGCAAGGGCAACTTTACTAACGCGTCTTTCTTGACGATACATATCATCAAACGCTTCGTCTAAAAATTCATATTTAAAGGGCATTCCTGGAGCGGCAGCTTTGTATTTATTTTCAATTGTAGATAATAAACCGCTAACATCTGTGGTATTAAAACGGTAAGCTGTTTCCCAACTGTTATTACCTAATTTGAAACTTAATGCTCCAACATTTTCACGTAGCGAGGCAAAATTAAAATTTTTAACTACACCTATAATAGTATGTGCTTGAAGGCTCCCATCCTGATTTGATGTATATATATATTTTCCAATAGGATTTTCAAAACCAGCCAACTTAACAGCCGTTTCATTTAATATCATAGCTGTTGAATCTGATCCGAAATCTCGAGAGAAATTTCGACCTAATTTCATTTTCATACCAATGGTTTCCATATAATCATAATCTACATTCCAATACTGCATGTTAAATCCATTGGATTCTGTCATAACAGTTTCCGTTGAAAACGTTGTATCCGAACGCGAAGAACTTCCTACTGGTAAAAAACCAGCAAATGAAGCTGATTTTACTTCTGTTAATTGCTCAATTTCATTTTTTAAAGACTGTCTAGTTTCACGTGGTATTCCATTATTACTGACGACTAATACTTGTTCTTTGTTAAATCCTAAATTAGAGTTTTGAATATGATTTAATTGCTTGTAAATAACTAGCGTACCAACAATTAATATTATGGATGTGGCAAACTGAAATACTACTAAAAAATTCCTTAAAGTATTTTTCTTATTACCTGTTGATAATTTTCCTTTTAGTACTTTAATAGGCTTAAATGACGATAAAAATAATGCAGGATATATACCCGCTAATCCACCTACTACAAATGGTAATACAAAAATAAAAATCAGAAATTTTGGACTCAACAAAGAAGTCATTAGCATTTCTTTTCCTGAAATACTATTAAACCACCCTAAAGCAAGCCATACAAATAGTAAACCAACAAAAAGCGCTAAAAAAGCAATTAAGGTTGACTCTGTTAAGAACTGCCCAATTAGCGCTTTCTTTTCAGAACCTAAAACTTTACGAATACCAACTTCCTTAGCTCTTCCAGAAGACCTTGCTGTGGTAAGGTTCATAAAATTAATACAAGCAATCAATAAAATAAAAAGCGCAACTGCAGAGAAAATATAGACGTATTGAATGTTACCATTTGCACTTAATTCAAAACCTCTCGAGGAGTGTAGATGTATATCTGTAAGCGGCATTAAGGAGTATTCTAACTTATTACCGCTTGCTTCAAATTCCTCCATACTACCAATTTGCATGAATTGTGCTGCTTGTGGTAGCAAATATTTATCTATAACTTCTATAAAATTCTTATTGAAAGCTTTATAATCTGTACCTTCTTTTAATAATACATACGTGTGAAAATTATGGCTTAAATAATTTCCGAAATCATAATCTACATTAGCCATTGAGAAAAAGAAGTCGAAATTGAAATGCGAATTTCTCGGCATATCTTCAATAATTGAAGTGACCTTATATAATGTACTATCGTTATCATTAGTTTCTAAAAATTTGCCAATGGCTAATTCTGGGCTTCCAAAATAACGTACAGCGGCAGTTTCAGTAATTACTACTGTGTTTGGCTCGTTAAGCGCCGTATTTGTTTCGCCTATTACAGCGGGTAGCGTAAAAACTTTAAATAATGTAGAATCTGCATGAGTTACAGCTGATTCGTTAATGTACTCATTTCCTTTTTTAATTAACTTAGACCCTTGTGAGGCATAGAGCCTTACATAGTCTTCAACTTCTGGATAGTCGTTTTTTAAAACTTCTCCCATAGGATCAGAACTTACTGCCATACTCATTTCGGTTCCGCCAAAAATGATATCAGAATTTATACGATAAATACGATCTGCATGCTCGTGGTAACGATCATAACTTAATTCGTCTATAACAAACATGGAAATCATTATAAAACAACCAATACCTAATGATAAACCAATAATATTAATGACTGTGAAACCTTTATTCTTTAAAAGATTCCTCCATGCTATTTTGAAATAATTTTTAATCATGATTATTTGATTTTATTGATTGATTTCTATTCTGATCTTAAACTTTTAATTGGGTTAGCAGTAGCTGCCTTAATACTTCTAAAACTAATAGTAAAAAATGACACTATACAGGTTAAAATTGCAGCCAAAAGAACGAACCCAACTGAGATTTCAATACGGTAAGCAAAATCTTGTAGCCATTTATTCATTAAATAAATACCTAATGGAAATGCTATTAAAAATGAAATTATAATAAGCTTTAAAAAATCTTTAGATAACAACGTTACAATTCCTGTGACGCTTGCTCCCAAAACTTTCCGTATTCCAATTTCTTTAAATCGCTGTTCAGCAGTAAATGTTACCAAACCGAATAATCCTAAACAAGCTACAAAGATGGTTAGTAAAGCGAAAATTTTTAAAATAGCCCCCAATCTTTGCTCTTTTACATAGCTATGATTATAAGAATCATCTAGTACGGTATAACTAAATGGCTCTTCTACATTAAAACTATTCCAAATTGCAGAAATACTTTTAATAAGTCCGGACATATCAGCAACATTTGCTCTTATTATGAATCCACCGTAAGGATCGTTCAACATAATTAATGGATTTATTTTTTCATGAAGTGACCTGTAATGAAAATCCTTGACAACTCCAATAACTTTTAAGATTTGTCTGCCTCCTTGATTATTGATACCGCGAGTTATCGATTTACCTATTGCATCGTCTCCAAAACCTAAAATTCTAGCTGAAGTTTCGTTTATTATTACATTTAAAGAATCAACACCGAACTCTTTCGAAAAATTTCTACCTTGTAATAATTCCATTTTCATTGTTGGTATATATTTTTCATCGATGTTATACACAAACATTCTTCGTTCGAATTGTTGATCAATATAAAATGAGGACATATTATTGTCTGAATCTCCCACAGGAACAAAAGCAGATGTTGTAATATTAGTTACTCTTGAATCTTCTAAGATTTTATTCTTAAAAGCTGATTGATTATTCTCCAAAAAATAAGACTCTCTAATCACTAATAATTGGTCTTTATCATATCCTAAATCTTTATTTTGAATAAATGACATTTGTTGACTTACAATTATAGTTGCAAGTATTAATCCAGTAGAAATCACAAATTGAAAAACCACTAATACACTTCGTATACTCTTAGTATTTCCAGTACCTGAAAATTTACTCTTTAATGCCAAAATTGGTTTAAAAGAAGAAATGTAAAACGCTGGATAAGCCCCCGCCAAAAAACTAATAAAAACTATGGATATAGTTAGTGTTAAAAAAATTTTAGGGGTTAATAAATTATTTATCTGGAGCTCTTTACCGGAAAAATCATTGAATGAAGGAAGTATAATCATCACAAGAGACAATGCTAAAAACGTAGCCAATAAAGTTGAAAGAAATGATTCTGTTAAAAACTGATTAATGATCTGTTTCTTTTTTGAGCCTAAAACTTTTCTAATCCCTACTTCTTTAGATCTTTTTGTGGCTGAGGCTGTGGAAAGATTCATAAAATTAATACAGGCTATCAATAACATAAATAATGCAATAGCGCTAAAAATATATAGAGATGTTAAACTTCCACCAGGTTCAGATTCGCCTCTTGTGGAAAACTCTGAACTTAGGTATATATCAGTTAAAGGTTGAAGAAACAGACCAAGTTTATTTTCTTTGGTAAATTCAGCATAAGTTAATCCGAAAGCTTCTTTCAATGGTTCACTCACATTCCTTTGAAAAACTGCAGGAAATTTAGACTCCAAATTTTTATAGTTAGTACCTTTTTTAAGAAGTAAGTACGTATAGAAATTAGAGTTCATCCAAGTCGTTTTTTTGGCATCTTCATGCCCTTCCATTGCTGCCAATATATCAAAATGAAAATGCGAATTATCTGGTATTTTATCTATAATAGCGGTAACCTTAAATTGTGTTCCTTCTGAATCAATCTTAAGTATTTTTCCAATAGGATTTTCATTTCCAAAATATTTTGTAGCCTCGGCTTGTGTTAGCATTACTGTATTAGGTTCTTTTAGAGGTGAGACCTTATCTCCTTTTATGATTGGCACCGTAAATACATCAAAAAAGTTAGCATCTACATAAGCAAACCGTCCATTTCGGTATGAATTATCATTATAAATAACCTTCGGAGTACCCATCACCCTGAAACGTGTTGCATCTAAAACTTCTGGAAATTCCTCTTTAAAGGCTTGCCCAACAGGCGCCATTACCACCGCTTCGTTTATATTCTCTCCATTTATATTTGCTTTAAAAACTACTCGGACAATTTCATCGACGTTTTCATTGTATTTATCATAGTTAAGTTCGTCAGTTACAAATAACATAATAATGATACAACAAGCAATCCCTAATGCTAAACCTAGAATATTAATACCGAACATAACTTTGTTCTTCAGTATATTGCGCCATGCTATTTTGAAATAATTTTTAATCATGATTATTTGATTTTGATTGACTTTTATATTTTAAGTTTTAATCTGTTTTCAAACATTTCGTTGGATTAACAGTGGCAGATTTTACGGCTTGTATTCCTACAGTAAATGATGTAATTAGTAACGCAATTAATCCACTAAGAGCAAACATCCACCATTGAAGTGTTATGCTATATGCGAAATCTCTCAACCATGCATTCATAACATACCAAGCAATTGGGAAAGCTATAATAGCTGATAAACCAACAAGTATGACAAAATCTTTAGATAGTAAAACTATTATGTTTATAACACCAGATCCCAGAACTTTTCTGATTCCTATTTCTTTAATACGTCGCTTTGCCATAAATGAAATCAATCCAAACATTCCTAAACAAGAAATAAAGATGGTTAATAGCGCTACAACATTTACTGTTTTTAGCATTCCTTCTATTAATCTATATTGGGCACTAACTCTATCGGTTAAAAGTTTTTGTTCATAATCTCTTCGTGAAGCAATATTATTAAATCCACTAGCTAAAAAGCCTTGAACGTCCTTCTCGTGTCCCTTTGCAACTCTAACAGAAAGAAAACGATGATATGATAATTCATTACTATTGCGATAAAAATGAATTAAAGGTTCTACCGCATTTTGCATATCTTGATAATGGAAATCTTCCATAACTCCAACAACTGGATAACCGGAAAAGCTTGCGTCTCTTCCTTTTAAGCGTTTTCCTTCAATGGATGTCCATCCTAAAGCTTCCATTGCTGTACGATTCATAATTACTGGTCGATCTTCTGGATTATCTATGTTTTTATTAAAATCCCTTCCCATTACCATTGGAATTTCAAGTGTTTTTAGATAACCATCGTCTGTTCTTGCATAACGGGTACGGACGTCTCTGTCATTTTCAGGATCATAAAATTCTGTATAATTAAAATTATAGTCTGAAGGTACAGCTTCACTTACTGTATAACTTTTTACATAAGGATTAGAATCCAGTTGATCTAACAAACCAACGAGTTTTGATGACGCAGATCCTTCATTTTTAAATTCTAATTCTATGTTTCCTACAATGACGTTTTCTTTGTTAAAACCCAAAGGTGCATTCTTCATAAAACCAATTTGGTTATTCAAAATGATGGCCACACAGATAAAAAGAATAGCTATAGAAAATTGTAGAATAATAAATGAATTGCGAACTAAGAAATTACTTTTAAGCACATCTATCTTTCCTTTTATTCCTGTTGATATTGGTACCGAAATAAATCGCAGCGTTGGAAGTATCCCTACAACCAATGTAACTAAAAGGCCTAATGCTACTGCAAAAATGACAACTGGGTAATCATTTGCTAAACTAAAGGATATCTCACCAAAATCTGCACCATAAATATCATTTAATTTTGGCAGTAAAAAGCCTAAAAATAATAATGCAGAAAT
>JBAQZZ010000248.1:0-9755 GCA_049791475.1 Flavobacteriaceae bacterium
GTGATTACCTATACTAATATTCTTTCCACCATTATCTATTAAAATAAGAACTGGTTTTATTGGTTCATCTGAGTTTATGTTATAATTAGCATTTGAAACTTTTGAACTTACTTTAATTTTAATTGCTATTATTTCTCCCTGGTTATTGCGCTTCACGCTCTTAAATTTACTATCGATACCTTTATCCTTTAGTGAAGCACTAATTTTATGTAAACTGGCATCAGTCGTGTTTTTATCTATAGTAATCTCAGTTTTTTCTTGAACGACTTTTGATATAGGTTTTTCAACGCTTTTTTTTATTTTTGAATTTACACTAGCGGGTTTTGAAGGCGATTTATCATCTTCAAGAGATATATTAGATTTAGTTTCTTCTATTAATGATTCAAAATTATTCTCACTTAGTGTATCATCTATTATAGAAGATTCTAAAGTTGGTGCATCTTTTTCAATGTATATGTCTTTTGTGTTAAAACTCATTAAAAAGATTGCTAATAATGGAATAACTAATGCGAATTTAATTTGATTGATTTTTTTTGATTTTGATTTGTGTAACATAACGATTCGTTTTTTGATTAATGAATTATAAAAATTATTACTTAATACCATTTGATGAGATGGAATACTTGTTTTAAGCAATATAGTTTGGTAGCTTTTTTTGCATTTAAGCTTATTTTGAGCTGTTTTATCTGCTATAAATTCTAAGTTTTGTTTTAAATCTTTGTTATAAAACCAAATAATTGGATTAAACCAAAGCACAATATTAACGAGTTGAGTAAGTAAAATATCAATAGAATGGAATTGATTTGCGTGTGCTTTTTCGTGAGTAATAATTTGGTCTAAATCAGTTTTTGTAAAGTTGGTTGGGTTGTAAACAATCCAATTAAAAAAAGAAAAAGGAGAAATATTTTTATTTGTTTTCACAAAAGTGTAACGACCGTCTTTTACGTTTTCATTTTTAAAAATAACAACACTCAATGAACTTAATTGAATTAAAAACCGAATTAAAAAACATAAAACCCCTAAGCCGTATATAAGTGGAAAATAATCTAGAATATTAAAAGCTTTTTCAGTTTCATTAGTCACAGAAATATTTTCATAGTTTAAAAAAGCTGTTTCTGTTGGTACATATTCAATATAATTAGGAATAACAAAAAACGGAACTAGAAAAGACGTTACCAAGCCAAATAGTAAAAACCATCGGTTGTGTTCAAAAAATGTATCACGTTGTAAAAACAGTTTGTAACACACATAAAAAATAGCAACTACGGCACTAACTTTTAGTAAATATTCCATGGTTAGTTGTTTTTTTCAATTAATTTAATAATCTCTTTAAGTTCATCAACACTTATTTTTTCCTCTTTAGCAAAAAAGGATACCATATTTTTATATGAATTATTAAAGTAGTTATTAATAGCAGTATTCATAAACCCTTTTCTATAATCCTCTTTGGTTACAATAGGGAAGTATTGATGCGTTTTACCGTAGGCATTATAAGAAACATAACCTTTGTCTTCTAAATTTCTAATGATTGTTGAAAGTGTATTGTAATGTGGTTTGTCTTCTTTAATTTCTGCTAATACATCCTTTACAAAAGCTTTCTCAAGTGTCCATAAAATATGCATAATCTCTTCTTCCTTGTTTGTAAGTTTTTCCATTTATAATACAATTTAAGTATGAAGTAAACTTATAACTATTTTTGTAGTTATACAACTAAAATAGTAGTTATTTAACTAAATTTTAAGTTTTCAAAAAACTTTTCACTTTTCGCTCTTCGCTTTTTTACTTTCATTTATCTTCGCAAAAAAATATATTTCATGAGTGTACTGCTAGTTCTATTGGGTTTTGCGTTATTGGTAATAGGAGGTGAGTTTTTAGTAAGATCTTCAGTTGCATTATCCTTTAAATTTAATATCTCAAAAATGGTAATTGGTATGACGGTGGTTTCATTTGCTACTTCTGCACCAGAGCTATTAGTAAGTTTACAGGCGGCTTTATCGGGTTCGCCAGATATTGCCATAAATAATGTTGTAGGCTCAAATATTGCCAATATAGGTTTGGTATTAGGTATAACCGCGTTAGTAAGTGCTATTGCTGTTGATAAGTCTTTCTACAAGCTAAACTGGCCTGTAATGATGTTGTTTTCAATTGTGCTATACTATTTTCTAAAAAATGATAATTTACTTTCTGGTATAGAAGGCGCTATTTTATTTGTTGGTCTTATTTTGTTCTTAATAATCTTAATAAGAAGTGCAAAAAAGGATACAATTATCGAAGAAGTTGATGATACTTTGGCTGTGGTTTCAAATTTTAAAATAACTTTATGGTTGTTAATTGGTGGAGTTGCACTTTATTTTGGTAGTGAATGGCTGGTTGAAGGGGCAAAAGATATTGCTATGTCTATTGGAGTTAGCGAAGCTGTAATTGGAGTATCTCTTATAGCCATTGGTACTAGTGTGCCTGAATTAGCAGCCTCTATTATTGCAGCTGCAAAACAAGAAAAGGCTATTTCGTTAGGTAATTTAATTGGCTCAAATATTTTCAATATTGGCTCTGTATTAGGTTTAACGGCTATGATTAAACCAATTCCTGTTTTGGAGGCATCTATTTTGTCTCGTGATATTTTTTGGATGCTAGGTTTTTCGGCAATCTTAATTCCACTTATTTTCATACCTAAAAGGTTGCAAATTAGTAGATTTAAAGGTTTCTTTTTGGTGTTTGCTTATGGTGCGTTTATGTTCTTGGTATTTACAGCTAAATAATAAACCCAAGAGGGAATAATTTGATTTTTATTCAAATTAATGCTTTCTCAGAGATGAAAACAGTTAATTATTATAGATAGGAGTAAGTTTAAATAATGAAAAGACATTTAAAGTTTAATCTCTTATTTTCTTTTTACGAAGTTCGAAATTCTGACCTAAATACACTTTTCGTACCATTTCATCACTAGCAAGTTCTTCGGGTTTACCAGCTTTAAGAATACTGCCTTCAAACATTAAATAGGTTCTGTCTGTAATAGCAAGTGTTTCTTGTACATTATGATCGGTAATAAGAATACCGATATTCTTTTTTGTAAGTTGTGCTACAATACGTTGAATATCTTCAACCGCAACGGGATCTACACCTGCAAAAGGTTCATCTAAAAGAATAAAACTGGGGTCGGTAGCTAAGGCACGCGCAATTTCGGTACGACGGCGTTCTCCACCAGATAATAAATCGCCACGGCTTTTACGAATATGCCCTAAACCAAACTCATCAATAAGCGATTCCATTTTAAGTTGTTGCTCTTTTTTACTCAATTTAGTAAGCTGTAAGACGCTTAAAATATTATCTTCAATACTTAATTTTCTAAAAACAGAGGCTTCTTGTGCTAAATATCCAATACCGTTTTGTGCACGCTTGTACATCGGGTATTTTGTGATTTCAGTATTATCAAGAAAAATATGACCGCCATTGGGTTTTATTAAGCCAACAATCATGTAAAAAGATGTCGTTTTTCCAGCACCATTTGGTCCTAAAAGACCAACAATTTCACCTTGATTTACTTCAAGAGAAACATCTTTCACCACTTTTCGTCCGCTGTACGACTTCATTAAATTTTCGGCTCTTAAAATCATAAGTTATATACTGAACGCTAAAAATAGTAAAATCATATACACTAGAGCAGTTAGGCGTTTAGAATTTATATAAAGTTTAACTTTGAGATTCTAAAGCATCCCAAAATTCGTAAGCACGCCTCAAATGCGGAATTACAATAGTGCCACCAACTAAAGTTGCAATGCTTAAGGCTTCAACAACTTCTACCTTTTTTAAGCCTAGTTTATGGCTAGTTTCTAAGTGGTATTTAACACAATCGTCGCATCGTAAAACCGCTGATGCTACTAAACCTAGAAGTTCTTTTGTTTTCACATCCAGCGCACCTTCAGCGTAAGCGTTAGTATCTAAATTAAAAATGCGTTTTATAACTTTATTATTATCGGCTAGAATTTCAGTATTCATTCGCTCACGATAATCATTAAATTCTGTAACAATATCAGACATTTTGTTTTTCTTTTTTCATTTGGTTTTTAATAACAACTTTTGAAATATAAATGCTTACTTGGTATAAAATTAATATAGGAATGGCTACAATAACTTGACTAGCAATATCTGGCGGTGTAATAATTGCAGATAAAATTAAAACGATTACTAAAGCATATTTTCTGTATTTTTTTAAGAATTCTGGTGTTACTAATCCTACTTTAGTTAGAAAGTAAATAATAATTGGTAACTCGAAAATTAAACCAGAGGCTAGTGCAGATGCTCTAACTAAACCAATGTATGAACTGATATCTATTTGGTTGTCTACAATTGTTGAAATACTGTAATTTGCTAAAAAGTTGATAGATAAAGGCGTTACAATATAATATCCGAATAGTACACCTAAGAAAAATAACAGCGAAGAAATAATAATAAAACCACGAGAGTGTTTACGTTCGTTACTATGTAAACCTGGACTAATAAATTTCCATAATTGATAAATAACATAAGGGAATGAGATTACAAAACCTGCTAGAATTGCTGTCCAAATATCTGCTGAAAACTGTCCAGCCATGGTTCTACTTTGTATAATCATTGGTATTTTATCTGCACAAAACGTGGTGTCAACTCCAACAAAACTACCCGCTTTACATAGAAAGCTGTACGTTGGGAAACTCATATCTAAAGGAGCGAAAATGATTTTTTCAAAAACAAATCGACTAAAAATAAAAGCTAGAGTTGCTACAATAACAACTGCACTAACAATTCTTATTAAATGCCAGCGCAAATCTTCAAGATGGTCTAAAAAAGACATCTCATTTATATTCTTCTTTGCCATTATATAATGCCTTCTTTTATTAAATCGTGTAGATGTACTACACCCGCATATTTGCCATTTTCTTCAACTAGTAATTGAGAAATATCGTTGGCTTCCATAACTTCTAAAGCATCAACAGCCATTGAATTGGCTTCTATACGTTTTGGGTTTGCACCCATAATATCTTTTGCCGTTAATTTAGAAAAATCATCAACTTTAGTTAACATTCTTCGCAAATCGCCGTCGGTTATAATACCAATAATTTTCTCATTTTCAACAACTGCAGTAACACCTAACATTTTTTCAGTAATTTCAACAATCACTTCTCTTATAGTTTGATTTGGGCTAACTTTTGGTTTTTCATTAATTGAAGAAATGTCCTGAACTCTTAAGTACAGTTTTTTACCTAAAGCACCACCCGGATGGTATTTTGCAAAATCGTTACTTGAAAAGCCTCTCAATTCTAACAGGCAAATAGCAAGTGCATCGCCAATTACTAATTGTGCGGTAGTACTTGTAGTTGGTGCTAAATTATTTGGGCAAGCTTCTTTTTCAACATAGGCATTTAATATAAAATCGGCTTGTTCTCCAAGAAAAGATTCTGTATTTCCAGTAATAGCGATAATTTTATTGTGGGCTCTTTTTATTAGCGGAATAAGAACTTTTATTTCTGGGGTATTTCCACTGTTTGAAATACAAATAACAATATCGTCTTGAAGAATTAAGCCCAAATCACCATGAATAGCTTCTGCCGCATGCATGAAAATTGATGGAGTTCCTGTAGAATTTAAAGTCGCAACAATTTTATTGGCAATAATGGCACTTTTGCCAATACCTGTTATAATAACGCGCCCTTTAGAATTGTAAATAAGTTCAACAGCGTTTGCAAAGTCATTATTTACAAAACTGGCTAAATTTAAAATGGATGCGCTTTCCATTTCAATTGTTTTTTTTGCAGTATTTATAATAGAATCTCTACTTATCAAAATTTCTTCTATTTTTTAGTTGATGCTTAAAGATTTTGTATCTTTAGTGGTAATCAAATTAAATAATTATTGTAATTTGAATTTTCGTTACAAAACTAACGAAAAAAAATATGAGGGTTCTCCAAATACATTATTAAATTAATTTTAGAATATTTAATTTTAGATGTATTTTTAGTAGTAAATTAATTTTGTACACAATTCATGTCGATAGTAAAAAGTGACTTACATGCTGCACTAAAAAAATATTTTGGATTTAATAAATTCAAAGGGCTTCAAGAACCAGTTATTGAAAGTCTTATATCAAGAAATCATACGTTTGTTATCATGCCAACTGGTGGCGGTAAATCTTTATGTTACCAGTTACCAGCTTTAATGCAGGAAGGTACAGCCATCGTGGTGTCGCCATTAATTGCCTTAATGAAAAATCAGGTGGATGCTATTCGAGGTATTTCAAATGAAGAAGGCGTGGCGCATGTATTAAATTCTTCGCTAAATAAAACCGAAGTAAAGCGCGTAAAAGAAGATATTGTTAATGGTATAACCAAATTACTTTATGTTGCTCCTGAATCTTTAACCAAAGAAGAAAATGTTGAATTTCTGCGCTCTGTAAAAGTGTCTTTTATGGCCGTTGATGAAGCGCATTGTATTAGTGAATGGGGACACGATTTTAGACCCGAATACAGAAACTTACGTCATATTATAGGCAGAATAGGTGATAATATTCCAATCATAGGTTTAACAGCTACCGCAACTCCAAAAGTTCAAGAAGATATTATAAAAAACTTAGGGATTCATAATGCAACAACGTTTAAGGCATCATTTAATAGGCCTAATTTGTATTATGAAGTGCGCCCAAAAACTAAAGATGTAGATGCAGATATTATTCGTTTTGTTAAACAAAATGACGAAAAATCTGGTATTGTTTACTGTTTAAGTAGAAAACGTGTTGAAGAATTAGCACAAGTACTCCAAGTAAATGGGGTAAAAGCGGTACCATATCATGCTGGTTTGGATGCCAAAACAAGATCTAGCCATCAAGATAAATTTCTTATGGAAGATGTAGATGTTGTGGTAGCTACCATTGCTTTTGGGATGGGTATAGATAAGCCCGATGTACGTTTTGTAATTCATCATGATATTCCTAAAAGTATTGAAAGTTACTATCAAGAAACTGGTAGAGCAGGTCGTGATGGTGGTGAAGGCCACTGTTTAGCTTTTTATGCCTATAAGGATATTGAAAAGCTAGAAAAGTTCATGTCTGGAAAACCAGTTGCTGAACAGGAAATAGGGCAAGCATTACTTCAAGAAGTAGTTGCTTTCGCAGAAACATCTATATCTCGAAGAAAATTTATACTTCATTATTTTGGTGAAGAATTTGATAACAAAACAGGTGAAGGCGGAGAAATGGATGATAATGTGCGCCATCCTAAAAAGCTAAATGAAGCCAAAGATGAAGCTAAATTATTGTTAGAAATTATTCAAAGTACTAACGAGAAATACAAATCTAAAGATTTGGTTAATGTTATTGTTGGTAAAGAAAATGCACTTATAAATTCGCATAAAACTAATGAGCAGCCTTTTTTTGGTAAAGGCAAACACCATGATAATAAATATTGGATGGCACTACTAAGGCAAGTATTAGTTGCTGGATACCTTAAAAAAGATATTGAAACTTACGGTGTTATTAAGCTCTCTAAAAGCGGAAAAGATTTTATAAAAAATCCGATATCATTTATGATGACTGAGGATCATATTTTTGATGGCCAACAAGAAGATGGCAGTATAATAACAGCCACAAAAGGTGGTAGCGCTGTAGCTGATGAGTTTTTAATGGCTATGCTTAAAGATTTACGTAAAAAGAATGCCAAAAAATTAGGTGTACCACCGTTCGTCATTTTTCAAGATCCTTCATTGGAAGATATGGCCCTTAAGTATCCAATATCTATAGCAGAACTTAGTAATGTGCATGGAGTAGGTGACGGAAAAGCTAAGAAGTATGGTAAAGATTTTATTAGTTTAATTGCTAATTATGTTGATGAAAACGACATTATACGTCCAGACGATTTAGTTGTTAAATCTACTGGTAGTAATTCAGCAAATAAATTATACATCATTCAAAACATTGACAGGAAATTGCCGCTAGATGATATTGCTTCTTCAAAAGGCATGTCTATGGAAGATTTTATAAAAGAAATGGAAGCCATCGTTTTTTCTGGAACGAAATTGAATATTAACTACTGGATTCAAGATATTCTAGATGAAGACCAACAGGAAGAAATTCACGATTACTTTATGGAATCAGAATCTGATAGTATTGACGCTGCCATTGAAGAATTTGATGGTGATTACGATGATGAAGAACTTCGCTTATATCGTATAAAATTTATTAGTGAGGTGGCAAACTGATTTTATTACGATTGTGCTTTTTGATCCTTTTATTAACCGTTTAGTTAAAATTGAATAGTGTTTTTCGCAAATAATAAGTTGAAAATTTTTCGTATATTTAAAATATGAATTTTCCAGATGATTTTTATCAGTTCATTATTTTAATTATTGCTATCTGTCTACTTTGGGCGTTTGTAGCCTACTACACCAAAAGCGGTAGGAATTACCGAAGTAGTAGAAACAAAAGGGCAAGAAGACAGTGATAATTAGCTAACCCTCTCTTTACACATATTAAAGATTGGCGAATACTTTTGCCATTTATTTTCTTTTTTCAGATTTCGAGTGAGTTCAGTTAGCGTTATATTCCGTAATTTTTTTTAATTCCGTAGCTAGCTAAATTACGTGTCCAATTTAGATTTCGATTCAGCAAACAAGCTAAAAAGTCAGACGTGATTTTAGAAATTCCGCAATATAATTTTTCGTTTTCACTTTCTTAAAATTCAAAAAAATTTCGAAAACATAAGCTATTAATTTAGTAAACAAAAACTTGCCCGATAAAATTCCGCAGGAATTTTCCAAATAAGCACTTGCCAAAGCAATTAATTATACACGTCTGTTGGCAACTGTAATTTTTTAAATCAGAGAATATTTTTCAAATCTTGCTTTCCAACTATCACCATAATTTCCACGATATTATTATTTATTTTGTAATAGATACTATCAGAACCACAAACACAACGACTATATCCAGTTTTTATGTAATCGACAGATTCAAAAGAAAATGGATTTCTAGCTATAATATCAAAGTTCTCAAAGAAAGAATCGAAATATTTATCAGCCTGAGTCGTTCCGAATTTTTCAACACCATATCTATGAATTCTTATTAAATCTTCTTTGGCTAAATTACTTAGTTTATAATCAGCCATTAAATTAACGACTTTGATTCCGCTAATATTTGTTCTTTGCTTAAATTCGTAAATCCGCTATTTTCGGCTTTTTCTAATTTAGCACTTATCCAATCAATTTGTCTTTGTTGTTTTCTTGCTTGTCTAATTAAATCGTTTACTAGCTCACTTTTAGTTGAGTACTCTTTTTTGTCAACTTGGTTTTTTAACCACTCATCATTCGGTTGAGTGAATGAAATACTTTGCCTTGCCATAATATTTTATTTTGGTGCTAATTTACACCAATAAAATTAATTTTACAAATTAATTTTCAATCTAAGATCGTTCGGTTTTTATTATAATCTATAAAACCACCTCCTTCGGGGCTGGTCATGTTTAATTGGCTACGCCTGTAAAATTAATATTCTTGAAAGATGAGCAATTTCATGAAACTTAGCCATGTTCTTTATCGGTGCACCTATTGGTCAGTATGAAGTCCAACGTGATTGTAATCGAGTAGACAAGGGGAATTTCACCCCAAGCCTCTCACAGAACCGTGCTTGAAAGTCTCCCCTCACACGGCTCTTATAATACAAATCTATGCAATTACATTTATAAAAGAATATCTCCAATGGTAAAATAGATACGGAAACTGTTCACGTATTG
>JBAQZZ010000249.1:0-2000 GCA_049791475.1 Flavobacteriaceae bacterium
CCCTTAGGGTTTCTTCTTTTATTAAAATCTAAAAATGATACTACCGTATTCAATAAGTAGCCCTATAAAAAGGCCAAAATAAATTATAGCTACCACAAATTTTATAAAAGTAGATGTTAAAAAACCAATAAATGAACCGAAAGCAGCCCTAGTTGCTGTTTTAGAATCGTTCTTATTTATAAGTTCTCCTATTAGTGCACCAACAAAAGGACCAATAATAATACCTCCAGGAATAGGAGCGAGTAAGCCAACTATAAGTCCAATTGTAGTTCCTATCATACCGTATCTCGTTCCTCCAAAACGTTTTGTGCCAATGGCTGGAATAATATAATCTAAAACCCAAATGAATATAGCAATTAGTAATGTTATAATTAAAAATGACTTATTAATTGGGATAGCATCTGTAAAATGAGCTATTAGTAAACCTAACCAACTTGTTAATGGCCCAGGTATAATAGGTAGAACACTTCCAATAATACCTAAAATTATAAATAAGGCGGCAATAATAATTAAAATAATATCCATAAATGTGTTTAAATTTTATAACGATATGACGAAAAACTATGCCAAATGTTACATTTTAAACTAAAAAATTAGTTCAAACTAATTTTTTAGTTATATTTGTTTAACTAAACATTTAGTTGAATAAATAATGCGCTTATAAAATGAAACAACTTACTAAAGCAGAAGAGGATATTATGCAAATACTTTGGCAACTTAAAAAGGCCAATGTTAAAGCCATTGTAGAGCAGTTCCCCGAACCAAAACCAGCTTATAATACAGTATCGACCATTGTTAGGATTTTAGAAAGCAAAGGATTTGTTGATTATGAAAAGGAAGGTAAAGGTCATTTATATTTTCCTTTAGTTCAGCAAAATGAGTATAGTAATCAATCTATAAATAAATTGGTAGACAATTACTTTCAAGGATCTTTTAAAAGTATGGTGTCTTTTTTTGTAAAGAAGAACGATATCAGTTTGAAAGAGCTGGAATCGGTTTTAAAAGATATTAATAAAAAGGAATAGTTATGGCAAATTATATCATACAAACAGTCGCTTTTCAAGTTTTCTTTTTATTAATTTATGATGTATTTTTAAAAAAAGAAACCTTTTTTAATTGGAATAGGCTTTATCTTTTAGCTACAGCTTTATTGTCAGTCATTTTACCATTTATAAAAATTGAAAGTTTTAAAGAAGTTGTTCCTCAGCAATATATAATAGCACTTCCAGAAATTGTTTTAGGACAAACGGCATCGCCTACAAATACATCAGTTTTATTAAATGCCATAGCTATAGAAAACGGTAATGGATTTTCATTTTTAGAACTTATATTTTATATAGGAACTACTGTTGCAGCTCTGTTTTTCATATTCAAACTTTTGAAGCTTTTAGTTTTAATTATTAAAAACCCTAAAACATATATTGGCAAATTAACATTGGTAAAACTTGTAAATAGTAATGCTGCATTTTCATTTTTTCAATATGTATTCTTGGGAGAATTTCTCAACAAAGAAGAAAAAGAGGCTATTTTAAAGCACGAACTTATTCATGTAAAGCAGAGGCACACTTTAGATTTATTATTTTTTGAAGTATTACGTATTCTCTTTTGGTTTAATCCTTTGGTATATATGTATCAAAATAGAATAACCACACTTCATGAATTTATTGCAGATGCAGAAGCTGTAAAACACGACAATAAATCAAACTATTATCAAAACTTATTGGCTCAGATTTTCGAGACTAAGAAAATATCATTCATCAATCCATTTTTTAAAGAATCATTAATCAAAAAACGAATCGTTATGTTACAAAAATCAAAATCAAAACAAATTCATTTACTTAAGTATGTATTATTAATTCCTATGGTTTTTGGGATGTTGGTTTATACATCTTGTATTGAAAATACAGATGTTAAAGACTCCAGTTATAACATTGATAAAGAAGTATTAAAAGAAACACCTTTAATAAAAAAAATTAAAGATGTAAAACATCAAATTGAAA
>JBAQZZ010000250.1:0-4355 GCA_049791475.1 Flavobacteriaceae bacterium
AGCTTTTCAAATATCAACGAACTGTTTTTGTCATGTACTAAAATAATTTTTACTAAAATAAAGTAATAAAAAAACCAACTCATAGTGAGTTGGTTTTTTGTTTTATATAAATTTATGTATCAAATACGAAATAAAAATACCGACAAAGGTCGCTTAGCAACTAGCCTCCAAAGTCATCAAATCTGATATGTTCATCTGGAATACCAAAATCTTCTCCCATTTTCTGAACCGCTTGATTCATTAAAGGTGGTCCACAGAAATATAATTCGATGTCTTCTGGTGATTCATGGTGGTTTAAATAATTTTCAATCACACAATTGTGTACAAAACCTACAAAACCGTCTCCTTCGCCATCTAAACCATCTTTAATCTTCCAATTATCTTCTGGCATTGGTTCTGATAAGGCTAAATAGAACTTAAAATTAGGAAAATCTTTTTCTAATTTATAAAAATGATCTAAATAGAATAACTCACGTTTTGAACGTCCACCATACCAATAGGTTACTTTACGACCTGTTTTTAAAGTTCTAAATAATTGATATAAATGAGAACGCATTGGTGCCATACCTGCTCCACCACCAACATATAACATTTCAGAATCAGATTCATTGATGAAAAATTCCCCGTAAGGGCCAGAAATTGTTACTTTATCCCCTGGTTTTTGATTAAAAATATAGGATGACGCAATACCTGGGTTCACATCCATCCAATCGCCTTTAGCACGATCAAAAGGGGGTGTCGCTATACGTACATTTAGCATAATCTCACGTCCTTCAGCAGGGTAAGAAGCCATAGAATACGCTCTCTCTACTGTTTCTGCATTTTTCATCACCAATGGCCATAGCTTAAATTTATCCCATTCGGCTTGAAACTTATCTGGTGTTTCATGTTCTTCTGGATGCGCTGTGATATCCATATCTGAAAACTTTACTTCACATGGTGGAATTTCAATTTGAATATAGCCTCCAGCCTTGTAACCCATATCTTCAGGAATCTCAACAACAAACTCCTTAATAAATGAAGCAACGTTATAGTTACGTACAACGGTTGCTTCCCATTTTTTAATTCCGAAAACCTCTTCGGGAATAGTAATTACCATGTCTTGTTTTACTTTAACTTGACATGCTAAACGTATCCCTTCTTTCAATTCTTTTCTTGAGAAATGGGGTGTTTCAGTAGGCAAAGCTGCACCTCCGCCTGATAATACATGACATTCGCATTGAATACATGTACCACCACCACCACAAGCTGATGGTAAAAATATTTTTTGGTTGCCTAAGGTTGTAAGCAATGTATCGCCAGAAGCCACTTCAATTTCTTTTTCATCATTAATTGTAATCAGTACAGGGCCTGAAGGTGCTAATTTTTGTTTTACAAACAATAACAATGTTACCAATAACAATGTCACTACTAAAAAAGCTATTATTGTGGCTATGACTGTTCCTAATGTACCTACGGTTAAGATCATGTTACTTTATTACTTTAATATTATTATCGGCTATTGATTTTGTTTCTTCCACTTGTTTGGTCGTCTTAATTTCATTTTCACTTGGGTTACTTTCAATGACTGCCGTTTTCACTTCTTTTACTTCTTCATCACCACCAGTTAACATACCTCCAAAACTCATGAAACCAATTGCCATTAAACCAGTGATAATAAATGTAATTCCCAATCCTCTTAATGCTGGTGGCACATTTGAGTATTTGATTTTTTCGCGAATGGCTGCAATGGCCAAAATGGCCAAAAACCAACCAATACCAGAACTAACTCCATAATTAAAAGCTAAACCTAAGGTTTCAATCTCACGAGATTGCATAAATAATGAGCCTCCTAAAATGGCGCAGTTTACAGCAATCAATGGCAAGAAAATACCTAATGAATTATATAATGCTGGCGAAAATTTTTCTACAACTATTTCTACTAATTGCACCATAGTAGCTATGGTTGCTATAAATAATATAAAAGACAGAAAACTAAGGTCGTATTCTGCAAATTCAGGCCCTAACCAAGCCAAAGCACCTTCTTGTAAAATATATTGATCCAATAACCAGTTTAAGGGCACGGTTACTGCCAACACAAATATGACCGCTGAACCTAATCCAATTGCTGTAGTAACCTTTTTAGAGACTGCAAGATATGAACACATCCCGAGGAATGTGGCAAATATTAAGTTGTCTATAAAAATTGATTTAAAAAATAACTCTATATGTTCCATTTTTTTATGTATTGTAATCTTAAAACTTATTTATTGACTTCCAGTACCATTATTCATTATATATCACAATGTCCTACAAGTTCATCTTCCAATAAATCTTTATTTCTTGAGCGTTGTATCCAAATAATAATCCCAACCACTATAAGTGCCATAGGTGATAGTAGCATAAATCCGTTATTTTCGTAACCTAAAGCATATAATCCTGTTTTTTCGATAGGATCTCCTAAAACTTTAAACCCAAGTAAGGTTCCGGATCCGAATAATTCCCTAAAGAACCCTATTATAACCAAAATGAGACCATATCCTAAGGCATTTCCAATGCCATCAAGAAATGATTGCCAAGGCTTGTTAGCTAAAGCAAATGCTTCAAAGCGTCCCATAATGATACAGTTCGTGATAATTAATCCAACAAATACCGATAGTGTTTTACTCAACTCATAAGCGTAGGCTTTTAGTACCTGATCTACTATAATTACCAGTGTTGCAACAACTATTAACTGCACTATAATCCTAATTTTTGATGGAATAATATTTCGCATCAATGAAATGATTACATTCCCTACACCTAACACAAATAGTACAGAAATTGACATAACAATAGAAGCTTCCAACTCTGCTGTAATTGCCAATGCCGAACAAATACCCAAAACCTGAATGGTTATTGGGTTATTATCTGCTAAAGGGTCCAGTATTAATTTTGCGTCTTTTTTTGATAAAAGTCCCATATTTTAAGTATCTAAAGTTTTAAGTGCCTAAAGTGCACTAAAGTTAAGTTTTAAGTAATTGAAATGTCTAAAGTTTTAAGTGCCTAAAGTTTGCTTGCAATAGATGTGAAAATTGCCAATAACTCCTTTGCCTCTTTCCTTAAACCATTAATTTCATTTTTATTTATCCAGTTAATTTCTTCAATAATCTCCAACCAATAATCCGTTTCACTTGCTTCTCCTAAACTGATTCTAATTTTATTTTTAAAATCTTTTTTACTTCTACTTCTATTGGCTTCTCTATAATTTGCTCCTAGTACTAGTTCCAGATTTAGTTAGTTGATTTTTTACAACTAAAGATTCTGTTGTTTTAGGCAAACCCGCTGACAAATTTATAACATCAATTGCAAATTTTATGGTTCGTTTTTCTAATTTTTCAGCAAATTCTTTATTTGTCATATTAAGTATCTAAAGTTTTAAGTACTTGGAGTGCCTAAAGTCTTTCTAAGTGTCTAAAGTTTCAAGTATTTAGAGTGCCTAAAGTCGTTTAACCGTTTTCATTAACTTTAAGTACTTTATTTACTTCATTTTTTTAAATTTTCAAAATAAGGTAGGTATAATCTCAATTCAGATTTAATCATTGCCGATACACCATCTCCTGTTATAGTTGCTCCTGCAATGGCATCTACCTCATTGTCTGTTTTATCTATGTTTTTTGGGTCTGCATTACTTTTTGAAACATTAATACCTTTGAAGTTGTTGGATTCGTCAAATAAATGTTCCCCAATAAAATCATCCATAAAAAAACGTTGGTTTATATTGGCGCCAAGACCGGGGGTTTCCCCTTTATGGTCAAAAAATGCACCTTGAACGACCATGTTTTTATCCAATGCGATATAGCCCCAAATGGCATCCCACAAACCTTTTCCCCTTATTGGTGCGATATAATATGTTTCTCCGTCTTTTTCCCCTATTAGTAAAGGCAAGCGTCTTTCATGGCTCGGGTCCTTTGCCAAGGCATGTTCTTTTTTAAGGTCTAGTAAATAAGCGTTATTATCTTCGCTGATTTTTTCTCCTTGTATTATGAACTGTTTGGTAATGTATTTTTTAAACTCGTCTTCAACGATATCTTTTGAAACAAAGCTCATGTTACTTCCTTCATTTTCGTTTACACCCATGGCATACAAAATATTAAGTTGTTTTTCTATGCGCTTGTTTTCATCTATTTTATCCTTAAATCCTGATGCAGCAAAAGAGAGTATGGAGCCTACCACTACAACCATTCCAATGGCAAAAAGCAGGGTATATGAATTTTTATCGGTTGTCTTTTCCATTTTTTAGTGTCTAAAGTTATAAGTAATTAAAGTGTCTAAAGTTACTTCTATCATTATATTCGGTTTTACTTTACTGACATGTCTCAAATTTTTATTTTTTA
>JBAQZZ010000251.1:0-17824 GCA_049791475.1 Flavobacteriaceae bacterium
ACATTAAGATAAGTAGATAAAGATTTATCATAATTTAAAGAGCTAATACAAGAAAAAATAAAGAAAGCACAACAAGATTTAGAGCTTATTAAAAGTGCTTATATGAATGACCATAATAACGGTACAGATGATACATCGCCAACATTTAAGGCCTTTGATGAAGGGAGCGAAGTGATGAGTAAAGAATCTAATTCAGCATTAGCCATTCGCCAAGAAAAATTTATTCGTGATTTAAAGAATGCTTTAATTAGAATTGAAAATAAAACCTACGGCGTGTGTCGTGTAACAGGGAAACTAATTGCAAAAGAACGTTTAAAATTAGTGCCGCATGCAACCTTGAGCATTGAAGCAAAAAACATGCAGTAATTTTATTTTAAAAGAATATATATGAAACGTCTCGACCAATAAGCGAGACGTTTTTATTTAAAACTTTTTGTCACCTTGAGCACAGTCGAAAGGTCTTAAATTAAATAGATGTCATTAAAAAAATCAATAATTCTTATCGTTATTATTTTACTCATCGATCAGATTAGTAAAATATATATAAAAACCCATTTTGCACTTCATGATGATGTTGAAGTATTTAGTTGGTTTAAAATATATTTTATTGAAAATGATGGAATGGCTTGGGGTACAAAACTTAGTGATTTTGTGTCTTTCATATCAGATAGAACAGCTAAAGTGACACTTACTTTATTTAGGGTTGTTGCTATTTTCGGAATTGGTTATTGGTTATATGATGTTACTAAAAAGCATGGTTCTAAAATATTAATTATTGCGATAGCTTTAATATTTGCAGGTGCTTTGGGTAATATTATAGATTCTGTTTTTTACGGCGTTTTGTTTGATAATAGCTATAATCAAGTAGCTCATTTTTTACCCGAAACAGGCGGATATGATGGTTTACTACACGGCAAGGTGGTAGATATGTTATACTTTCCGTTGTTTGAAGTAGACTTGCCGCAATGGATTCCTTATTTTGGAGGTAAGCATTTTAACTTTTTCGAGCCTGTTTTTAATATTGCAGATATGGCTATAAGTACTGGTTTTATTATGCTTATTGTGTTTAATAAGAAAGCATTTTCTAAGAAATAATTATAAATAAAAAACTGTAAGTAAGTGTTTACACTCATATTTATTTATTATATTTATCTCGCTATTATCTATAATTAAAACCTCTTAGGCAATGAAAATTCATTATGTCTTATCAATTTCTATTACCCTTTTATTTTTAAATGTCTCATTCTCTCAAAACACTTACGACATCGTTTTTCCGGGAAAAGATAAAGATGAAAAATGTCAAACTTGCATTCAAATTTTTAATAACAAACCTGAAAGTGTTGAGTTTTCTATAGTAAGAGAAGAAAATGATCTTTATTTTCAAGTCAATAATTACGATTGGTTTAACAGTTTGTTTTACGGTGCTAATGACGGTATCGCGGTAGATATTGTTCTGAAAAGCAAATATGATTGCAAATTAAAGACTATAGAAAATAAGCAAATAAGAGGTTTTTTGCTTAAACCTATGTATTCGAGAGAGCTAAAAGGCAAAATAAAATTAAATGAAAATAATGTTTATCAAGTAAATATTGGAAAAATACCTGATAATTTCCAAAATGAAGATTTAGAATATAATATACTATTTTTAAGTAACAGAAATTTGTGCCGGTATTATGTGATTTATGACTTAAAATCTTATACCTGGGATTTGTTAGACATGGGCATGTATCTCGATGAATTAACCTATAGTCCAAAACAAATACAAGCCATAGGCGAAGAAAGTTATGTAACTCAAAATAAAAAACTAAAGTTTATTATTCCTTTTGAAAAGAATAAGTCAACATATTCCCAAGAAGACATAAAACCAATTTACGATTCGTTAAGGCTTACAGATTTTAATATAAAAACTATAAATATAATTGCCTATTCCTCTATTGAAGGCATTACAAAGCGAAATTTAGAATTACAGAAACAGCGTGCGGTTGCTGTTTCAGAGGCTCTACAAACATTTCAGAAACCAACTATTCAAACAGAAGTTTCATCATCCGAAAATTGGGTTGAGTTTTTTAATGATATTGATGGAACGGAGTATAGTAAGCTTAAAGGCTTATCTAAAAATGACATTAGAAATGAAATAGCTGGAAAACTTTCTAAACAAATGGAGTCTATTTTTGAAAAACATAGAAAGGCTGTTTTAGAGTTAGAGTTAGAAAAGAAAGATACATACAATACAGAAAATATAAATAATCTGTTAGTAAAGTTTAATGCACTTATAGCTGATAAAAATATTGAGAAATCTAAAGAAATATATGAAAAGGCTAAAGCTATTCAGAATTCAATTTTTGAAAAACTAAAAGGAAATCCTGATGCACCTGAGTTTATTGATAAAATGGAGGTTCCTAGACGATTAAGATTTATTGAAATTTTAATTAACAACTCAGCTTACAAATATATGGCAGATTATAGATATGCTAGCTTGGTTTTTAATGACCTACTTGAGTTGGAGAAAATGGCTCCCGAAAATGCTGCTGTTAAATATAATATTGTCGCCGTTAAATTAAAGCTATGGCTTTTTAATACCGTAGAAATAGATCAAGCAAATCTTATAAGCGAGATTAATGCGCTAAAAAAATATGGAATTTCTGATGATCTTATATCTAGAATGCTAGTAAATTTTCAGATTGTAATTGCTGGAAAATTTATAGAACAAGGGGATTATTCAAGTAAAGATAATGCCGTGGACTATGTAAATAACAACTTTAAAAAATTCGATTTATCCAATAACGATTATTTAAACTTGGCTCAGTTTTTTAACGATTATAGCGAAGTAGAAATGGCTGTAGCATTATTAGAAGATAAAGCTAAAAGTATTGATGTAGATGAAGATTTACTATTTTATTATTTAAATTTTACGTTGATAGATAGAGATTTAACCGAGAAAAAGAGTTACAGAACCGTCATGTTAAACGCCATTAACGTAAATAAAGAACGTTTTTGTAAATTATTTAATTCTGTAGAAAAAGGCGGAGTTACATTTCAAATACTTCAAGATGAGTATTTACGGCAAACATATTGCGAAAACTGTAATGACTAGAATTTATAAATTTTAGTTGGCGTTACGCAATAATCTAACTTCACATCTCTTTCAAAAACATCAGTAATTTTAGTTTCGGCTTCAAAAAAGGACAATCCTATTTTGATAGTTTCAGGGTTGCAATTGGCTAGAAAACGATCGTAAAAACCTTTGCCGTAACCTACTCGGTTTCCTTGTTTATCAAATGCTAAAAGCGGAATAAAAACAACGTCAATTTTATCATTTAGTATTTCAATACCATCAACAGGTTCTGGAATATTATATGTATTTTTCTTTATAATTGTATTATCTGTTAAAAGAAAATGCGTCATTTCTCCAGTGCCAAAATCACTTTTTGAAATCAAGATATTTTTGTCTTTCCCAGATAAAATATTCAGAATATAGTCCGTATTTATTTCTTTTAGTTCTTCAATTGAAAGGAAAATATGATAAAAAGAGTGTTGCCAAATAGGAAGCTTTAAAAGCTGGTTTGCAATAGATAAACTAAACGTATCAATGTCATGTTCTGACACATTATTACGAAGCGTTTTATATGTTTTTCGTAATTCGGCTTTAGTCATAATTTAACGTTTCAATTTAGTAGAGATATGAAATAAGGCATCACCTTGATAAACAATAGGCGATTCATTTACATTTATAATATAACCAGTATTTGAAGCTTTTACAAAATAATTAACCTTGCCATATGGGTCGGTAATATTGCCAAGAACAGTATTTTTTTTTACTTGAGAACCAATAGAAATAGAAGCTTTAAACATTCCTGAATATTTAGCACGAATCCATCTACTTTCATTTATAAAAACACATTCTTTTTTTGGAGCAGAAGACTTGAAAGAGGTTTTCAACATACCTAAATGTTTTAAAACACGTTTAGAACCAGTAACGCCAGAATTGGTTACCGTATCATCAATATGAAAAGATTTGCCACCTTCAAAAAGTAAGAGCGGTTTTCCTAATTTAAAGCAAGTTAAACGAAAAGATTTCGACATTTTTTTTGAATACAATACAAATGGCGCACCAAAGGCTTTTGCGATATCGTTAAGCTTTGTGTTTTCTTTTGAAAAGCGAAGTTGAGGCGCGTTAAATCTGCCTGAACCACCAGTATGAAAATCTATAATATAATCTACGTGTGGTATAATATCGTTTACAAGTTTATAGGCTACGCGTGCTGCTAAAGAACCTGTGGGACTTCCGGGGAATACACGGTTTAAATCGCGGCCATCAGGGAATTCGCGTTTTAAGTTTATAAACCCAAAAATATTAATAACTGGCATGCAAATAATGGTGCCAATTTTAGGTTTATTTATACCTTTTTCTATCAATTGTCTAACAATTTCAACACCATTTACTTCATCGCCATGAATCCCAGCTGTAAATAAAACAGTTGGGCCAGGTTTTTTAGAACGCTCAATAATTACAGGAACATTTACAGAGGAAGAGGTGTGCAAATTCGCAACATCAAAATTAATTTCTTTACTTTCTCCGGGTTTAATCTGTTCGCCTAAAATAGTTAATAGGTATGCGTTTGTATCGGGCATTTATTTTGTATTTTTTTCGATAAATGTAATAATAGCTTTGGCAATATTTCTACCAGTTGCACCTTCAATACCTTCTAAACCTGGAGTAGAATTTACTTCCAATAATAAAGGACCGCGAGCAGATTGTAACATATCGACACCACAAACAGGTAGTTTTAAAGCTTTTGAAGCATTCATAGCTAATTTTAATTCATCATGATCCAATTTTATAATATTAGCAGAACCACCACGATGCAAATTAGAACGAAACTCACCTTCTTTACCTTGACGCTTCATGGCGCCAACTACTTGTCCATCTACAACTAAAGCTCGTAAATCTGCACCACCTGCTTCTTTTATAAACTCTTGTACAATAACTCTGGCTTGTAAACCATTAAAAGCTTCCAAAACAGATTCGGCTGCATTTTTTGTTTCCGCTAAAACTACGCCTAAACCTTGTGTGCCTTCTAAAAGCTTAATGATTACTGGTGTTCCGCCAACGTGGGCTATTACTTCTTCAACATCTCTAGAGTAATTGGTAAAAACCGTTTTTGGCATCCCAATACCAGCTTTACTTAAACGCTGCAAACTACGCAGCTTATCTCTGGAGCGTTGTATGGCGTCTGAGGTTGCAATCGTAAAAACACCCATTTCTTCAAACTGGCGTACTACGGCACAACCATAAAACGTAACTGATGCTCCAATTCTTGGAATTATGGCATCAACGTAATCTAAATATCTATCTTTATAATAAATGGTGGGCTTTTCTTTTTCAATAATAATATCGCATTTAAGCGGATCTATAACTTCAACTTTATGACCTCTTTTTACACCTTCTTCAACAAGACGATCTGTGGAGTATAAATTTGAGTTTCTAGATAGAATTACTATGTTCATTTTGTTTTGTATTAAAAGAAACGTTTTCTAAATCGACATCAACCATAAATTTTTGTCTTAAAAATTGCCGGCCAATTAAAACAGGAAACCTCATATCGTCTCTTGTACTTAGAGTTAAATTAATCTTATAGGTTTTATTAAAAAATACAACTTCAGATTTTACTTTGTATCTATTTTCTTTAAAACCGTTGCTGCTTTTTACGTTGGTAAGTGTGAAGGCATCAAAAACAATTTCTGTTTCTCCAAAATTTTGGTGTACATCACTATTAAAAATGCACCTTAAACCGTTGCCTACTACAATAATTTCTGAGCAATGAATAGCTGAGGTATATGCACCAGTATCAATCTTTACATCAATATGAAACAAACCCAGTTTTGGGAAATCGATTTTATCAACTCTTCCGATAATTTTTTTACTCATTACCCAGTTTTTAATATGGCGAAATTAACAAATTAGTCGTATGAAAAAACATTTTATTAAAAAGATTACCTATTAAATAATTACCTTTGGTTTAATGAATACGCCTGCTTTAGACATACAACTAAAAACCTTACCAAATCAACCTGGAGTTTATCAATACTACGATAAAGAAGGCACGATTATTTATGTAGGTAAAGCTAAAAATTTGAAGAAACGCGTAAGCTCGTATTTTACTAAAACTCACGAAAATGGTAAAACAAGAGTACTCGTAAAAAAAATAGCCAACATAAAACATATTGTCGTTGAAACCGAAACAGATGCGTTACTTCTAGAAAACAACTTAATAAAAAAGCACAAGCCGCGGTATAATGTGTTGCTAAAAGATGACAAATCGTACCCGTGGATTTGTATAAAAAAAGAACGTTTTCCTAGAGTATTTTCCACCCGACGAATTTTTAAAGGCAGTGGCGAATATTTTGGGCCATACACCAGTGTAAAAACGGTTTACACACTGTTAGATTTAATAAAAGGCTTGTATAGTTTGCGGACGTGTAATTATCAATTATCTGAAGAAAAGGTTGATGCAGGGAAATTTAAAGTCTGTTTAGAATACCATTTAGGAAACTGTAAAGGCGCTTGCGAAGGTTTAGAAACCGAAGCCGAATACAATGAAAATATTAAAGCCATAAAAGAAATTTTAAAAGGTAATTTTAAAGATTCGTTGCAACAATTTAAAGAACAAATGCACAGTTTTGCAGAAAACATGCAGTTTGAAGATGCTCAAAAAATAAAAGAAAAAATTGAAGTTTTAGAAAACTACCAAGCAAAATCTACCATAGTAAATCCAAAAATTAGCAACGTAGATGTGTTTACCATAATGAGTGACGAAAGTTATGGTTACATTAACTTTTTACAATTATCATACGGTTCTATAATTCGTTCGCATACCTTAGAGATTAAAAAGAAATTGGATGAAACCGATACTCAATTATTAGAACTCGCTATTACCGAAATTAGGCAACGATTCAATTCAAATTCAAAAGAAATATATGTGCCTTTTAAAGTCGATTTAGGGGAGAATTTAAAAATTACAGTGCCCCAATTAGGTGATAAAAAACACATTTTAGACTTGTCGTTGCGCAATGCGAAGTATTTTAGAATGGATCGTTTCAAACAAATGAAAATTGTAGATCCAGATAGGCACGCCAATAGAATTATGGCACAGATGAAAGCTGATTTACGATTACATGAAGAACCACGACATATAGAGTGTTTTGATAATTCAAACATTCAAGGCACACATCCTGTAGCAGCTTGTGTGGTTTTTAAAAACGGCAAACCGAGTAAAAAAGATTACCGTCATTTTAATATCAAAACTGTTGAAGGTCCAGACGATTTCGCATCTATGGAAGAAGTGGTTTACAGGCGTTACAAACGCTTGGTTGAAGAGGAGCAACCACTGCCGCAACTCATTATTATTGATGGTGGAAAAGGGCAATTGTCATCAGCATTAAAAAGTTTAGATGCTCTAAATTTAAGAGGAAAAATAGCCATTATAGGTATTGCAAAACGTTTGGAAGAATTATTCTATCCAAACGATCCAATTCCTTTATATTTAGATAAAAAAAGCGAAACTCTAAAAATCATACAGCAATTACGTAACGAAGCGCACCGTTTTGGTATTGAACATCACAGAAATAAACGTAGTAAAACAGCGTTAAATACGGAGCTTGAAACTATAAATGGCGTGGGTGACAAAACGGTTGTGGAATTGTTGAAACATTTTAAATCGGCAAAACGAGTGGCTAATGCAAAGTTGGATGAGTTGGAAGCTGTTGTTGGTGTGTCACGGGCGGAGAAGGTTTATAATTATTATCATGAGAAGTAAAAAACCTGCGAGGTTTCAAAAACCTTGTAGGTTTGAAAATAAAGAGGAATTTGAACAAAAAACACCCCAATAGAAAAACTAAATGAAAATATTTGCAATTAGAGGACTTGTTGCTGAAAAATTACTTCCACCAAAAGGAGAAAATACGATTCTGATTGAAAAAGGGCAGCATTTTATGATAGTTGATAAAGCTGACCAAATAAGTTACATAATAAATAAAAAAATAAAAAGTAATTATATCAACAAAAAATAAAATTTGAACATCAAAACCACGATACTAACCCTATTCATTCTAGCTTCACTTTCCGCGAAAGCCCAAAACGACACACCTGTAAATCCGCAGCCTAAAATCGGTTTAGTATTAAGCGGTGGTGGCGCAAAAGGATTGGCACATATTGGTGTTTTAAAAGTAATTGATAGTTTAGGTGTAAAAATAGATTACATAGCTGGAACCAGTATGGGCGCTATTATTGGCGGACTTTATGCTTCGGGATATTCGGGTAATCAACTCGATTCTATTTTCCATGAAATAGATTTTGATAAACTTATAAATGACGATTTACCACGTGCTTCAAAAGCATTTTTTGAGCGCGATAATTCAGAAAAATATGCGGTTACACTTCCGTTTGATAATTTAAAAGTCAAGTTACCATCGGCGCTTTCAAGAGGTCAAAACACCTATAGTTTGCTTTCAAGGTTAACACTTCATGTTGCCGAAATTACTAATTTTAATCAATTGCCTATTCCGTTTTTCTGTATTGCTACAAACATTGAAACAGGGAAACAATTGGTTTTAGAAACCGGCAATTTAACGCAATCTATTATGGCAAGTGGCGCACTTCCATCGCTTTTTCAGCCTGTAAAAATAAACGATGCCGTATTAATAGATGGTGGTGTAGTAAATAATTATCCTATTGACGAATTGCGAGCTAAAGGTGTAGATGTTATTATTGGTGTTGATGTTCAAGATGGATTGTTAAAGAGAGAAGAATTAGCTTCTGCACTAGATGTTTTAAGTCAGATAAATAACTTCAGAACCATAAAAGCGATGGAGAATAAAATTAAACAAACGGATGTATATATAAAACCAAACATTAAAGATTTTAACGTTGTTTCTTTTGATGAAGGCACTAAAATTATAAAAGCTGGTAAATACGCTGCGCTATCTAAACTGAATATTTTAAGAACATTACAATCTAAAACTAAAAAGCCCAGTTTAAATATTAAAAATATAGATAGTTTAACCCTTAATACAATAACTATTGAAGGTGTAGAAAAATATACGAGAGCTTATGTTTTAGGGAAATTGAAGTTAAAAAGCAATGAAAAAATAAGTTATAAAGATTTTACTAGAGGCGTAAATAATTTGGTAGCGACCAATAATTTTGACTCGTTTCAATATGAATTAAATAAAACTGAGGATAAAGAAGGTTATGATTTGGTGGCAAACTTGGAAGAGACAAAAACTACAACTTTTTTAAAATTAGGTGTTCATTACGACGATTTATACAAAAGTGCTGCATTAATTAACTTGACAAAAAAACGTTTGTTATTCAAAAATGACATAGCATCTTTAGATTTTGTTTTAGGCGATAATGTGCGTTATAATTTTGAATATTTAATTGATAAAGGGTTTTATTGGAGTGTAGGTTTACGTTCCAGATATAATACGTTTAATAGAAATATAAACGCTCAATTATTGCTTGAAGAAAGTGAAATTAGTGCTACAGGCATAAATAAAATTGACGCTGTTTTGCAAGACCAAACCAATCAATTTTACTTACAAACGCTTTTTAGAAAAGATTTTTCATTAAGCTTAGGCGCAGAGCATAAACGTTTGCAAGTGAAATCGGAAACCATTTTAACCTCAAACCCGAACGATAAATTTATATTTGAAAACACTGATTATTTTAGTGTTTTTGGAAATCTTAAACTAGATACTTACGATAATAAATATTTTCCCAACAGAGGTGTATATTTTAATGGCGATTTTCATATGTATTTATACGCCTCAAGGTTTAATCAAACTTTTGAAAATTTCTCTATTGCGAAAGCAGATATGGGTTATGCGTTTAGTGTATCAGATAGGTTTGCCATTAATTTACAAACAAGTGGCGGGTTTAAATTAGGCGATAAAAGTACCCAAACACTAGATTTTGCTCTTGGTGGTTACGGCAATAATTTAATCAATAACTTTATTCCATTTGTAGGGTACGATTTTGTTTCACTTACTGGTAATAGTTATGTAAAAGCATCAGCTATTGCAGATTACGAAGTTTTTAAAAAGCATCATATTACCCTTGAAGCGAATTGGGCAAATATAGATGATGATATTTTTGAAAGCGGCGAGTGGTTTACGCTACCAGATTATCGTGGTTATGGTTTAGGCTATGCCGTTGAAACTTTTGTAGGGCCAATTCAAGTAAAATATAGTTATTCGCCAGAACAAAAGCAGGGTGTTTGGTTTTTTAACTTAGGCTTCTGGTTTTAACAACTTATTAGTTGTATTGGCGAAGGTTGGAATCTTTAGAAAATAATGTTTGTTGCGTTTTCAATCGAAATATTTTAACGATATTTGTCATACCATGCAGTTTTTATTTAAAGACTTATTATCATTTCTTCATTATCTTATCAAGAGAAATCCTGAGTAAGGGCTCATTTTTTATCGTATCTTTATAATTAAAGTTTTAAGAATCAACTTTTAACTTTTCATTTCTAACTTTTAATTTAAAAAGAAAATGCCTTTTTACCACAAATTAGGAAGTATTCCACCTAAACGCCATACGCAATTTAGAAAACTAGATGGTAGTTTGTATTACGAGCAATTATTTGGCACTATTGGTTTTGATGGGATGTCTACAAACAGTTATCATGAGCAACGACCAACACAAGTAAAAGAAATAAAAAAGCAATACAGTGTAGCTCCAAAAATTGCTTTGGCTAATAATATAAAATCGTACCGTTTAAAAGGTTTTAAAGTAAAACCCGAGCAAGATTATTTAGAAAGTAGAAAAACAGTTTTAATAAATAGCGATTGTGCTATTATTTTAGCAGCGCCTAAACAATTAACTCAAGATTATTTTTATAAAAACACCGATGCTGATGAACTTATTTTCATCCATAAAGGCACTGGGAAATTGAGAACACATCTGGGAAATCTCGATTTTAAATATGGAGATTATTTGTTAGTCCCGAGAGGTGTAATTTATAAAATAGATTTTGACACTGAAGATAACCGTTTATTTATAGTTGAATCTCGAAGGCCCATTTACACCCCAAAACGCTACCGCAATTGGTTTGGACAATTATTAGAACATGCACCATTTTGCGAACGCGATATTCGCAGACCTTATGAATTGGAAACTAATAATGAAAGCGGTAATTTTCTAATAAAAGTAAAAAAGCAAGACGATATTATAGAAATGGTTTACGCGTCACATCCGTTTGATGTGGTTGGTTACGATGGGTATAACTATCCGTATGCGTTTTCAATTCATGATTTTGAACCCATTACAGGTCGTATTCACCAACCACCACCCGTGCATCAAACTTTTGAAACCGATGCTTTTGTGGTGTGTAGTTTTGTGCCAAGGCTTTACGATTATCACCCACAATCCATTCCAGCGCCATATAATCATAGTAATATAGATAGCGATGAGGTGTTGTACTACGTAGATGGCGATTTTATGAGTAGAAATGATGTTGAAGAAGGTCACATTTCATTGCATCCAGCAGGAATTCCTCACGGTCCGCATCCAGGAGCCGCAGAACGAAGTATAGGAAAAACTAAAACAGACGAACTTGCTGTTATGGTAGATACGTTTAAGCCATTAATGGTTACCGAAGAAGCTATGAAAATAGCTGACGAAAGTTACCATAAATCTTGGTTGGAGTAATTGAAAGAAGAGAATCAAGAAGTAAGAAAAGAGAAATGACTACTAGAAAAAGACATAATTACAAGAATTTAAAGATTTGGAGTTTAGGAATTGAAATTGTAGATGATGTTTTTGAAATTTTAAAAGACTTTCCAACTGATGAAAGGTTTGGTTTAATGTCTCAAATTAGCAGATGTTCAATCTCAATTCCAAGCAATATCGCTGAAGGTTCATCTAGAACAGACAAATCTTTTTCTCATTTTATTGATATTTCTCTTGGGTCTTCTTTTGAACTAGAAACACAACTAATAATAGCAAGTAAAAGAAATTATATTATTAAAGCACAATTAAACAAACTAGAAGAAAAAATAGCAGAGTTTCAAAAAATGACTATGGGTTTTCAAAACAAACTTTAACCAGTCTTTCCTCTCTATTCTAACTTCTTTATTCTATAAAATCATGAGTAAAGACATAAAATCAGTAAACTACGGTTTAGAAAAAATATTTGAAGGCGCACAAGATTTCTTACCGCTTTTAGGAACAGATTATGTAGAATTCTATGTAGGTAACGCCAAACAATCGGCACACTTTTACAAAACAGCATTTGGGTTTCAATCCTATGCTTATAAAGGTTTAGAAACAGGTTCTAAAGATTCGGTGAGTTACGTATTAAAACAAGATAAAATACGTTTGGTTTTAACCACACCATTAAATAGTAAATCGCCTATAAACGAGCATATTGTAAAACACGGCGATGGTGTAAAAGTCATAGCGCTTTGGGTTGAAGATGCTAAAAAAGCTTATGAAGAAACCACAAGCAGAGGCGCAAAATCATACATGGAACCTATTGTAGAAAAGGACGAACATGGTGAAGTGGTTCGAGCGGGTATTTATACGTATGGCGAAACCGTACACATGTTTGTTGAGCGTAAAAACTATAACGGTACATTTTTACCAGGTTTCCGTGAGTGGAAATCAGATTATAACCCAACACCCGTCGGTTTAAAATTTATTGACCATATGGTTGGAAATGTGGGATGGGGGCAAATGAATACTTGGGTTAAATGGTATGAAGATGTAATGGGCTTTGAAAACTTTTTATCGTTTGATGACAAACAAATCCATACCGAATACTCCGCACTAATGAGTAAAGTGATGAGTAATGGCAACGGACGGATAAAATTCCCAATTAACGAACCAGCAAAAGGCAAAAAAAGGTCGCAAATTGAAGAATATTTAGATTTTTACGAAGGCTCGGGCGTGCAACATATTGCTGTGGCAACTGATGATATTATTAGTGCTGTAAGTCAATTAAAAGTCAGAGGTATTGAGTTTTTATCTACACCACCAGAGGAATATTACCGAGCAGTTCCCGGCAGATTGGAAGAACACAGTCATGAATTGCGAGAAGATATTGAAACGCTTAAAGGATTGGGCATTATGATTGACGCTGATGAAGAAGGCTATTTACTTCAAATTTTCACGAAACCAGTTGAAGATAGGCCAACATTATTCTTTGAAATTATACAACGTATGGGTGCGCGAGGTTTTGGAGCTGGAAATTTTAAGGCACTTTTTGAATCTATTGAACGTGAGCAAGCCAACAGAGGCACGCTTTAACAGGGATTAAAATATATTAAAAACTCTGCCAATGTATTTAGGCGGAGTTTTTAGTTTTATGTAACAAATTAACGTTAAGGTCTTCTTATAAAAACAGCTGGTTTAAGTTATTTTTATATTTTTGGAATAGTAATTGTAATTTCTTACTTGAAACAATAAATGTAAATTTAAGAAGTTACATTATTTATGACCCAATAAAATGAAGAAAACACTACTTATAATAATAACATTGTTTGCGTTTCAGACCACTTTTCCCCAGAAAGAATCTGCGTTTGGCGATGGCGAATGGTTTAAATTCAAGATGAGTTATAGTAATTGGTTAAAAGCCGGAAATGCGACACTCACTGTTAAAGACACTAAATTAAATAATAAAGACGTGTATCATGTGGTTGGTAAAGGTTGGACTACAGGTATGATAAAATGGTTTTTTAAAGTAAAAGATAGATATGAAAGTTACTTTGACAAAAAAACGATTATGCCTTATAAATTTGTTAGAAATATAGATGAAGGTGGGCATACCAAAGATTTAGAAATAGACTTCGATCAAAAAAATAATAAAGCCCACGTTAATGATAAAAAAAATAATAAAAAGTCAGTCATAGATACCAAACCCAATATTCAAGATATGGTATCAACATTTTATTATTTGCGTAATAATTTGGATACTAAAAACCTGAAAGTAGGCGATGAGGTTCAAATAGACATGTTTTTTGATGAAGAAAATTATGGGTTTAAATTGAAGTATTTAGGTGAAGAAACTATTGATACCAATTTTGGTGATATTGAAGCATTAAAGTTTAGACCATATGTTATGGCAGGTCGCGTTTTTAAAGAAGAAGAAAGTTTAACGCTTTGGGTGTCAAAAGACAAAAATAAAGTACCTTTGCGCATCAAAGCAGATTTAGCTGTTGGCTCATTAAGAGCAGACCTAGAAGCTTTTAAAGGACTAAAACATCCTTTCAAAATAGTTATTAATAATTAAGACATTTTGAATTCAAAAATAACCGATCAACTAAAACAAAAATACGAGAGTTTAAACCAAGATGTGGAAACACATTTAGAAGGTCTACTGCACAGTAAGCCCATTAATTATTGGGATTATGTTCAAACTGATGCGTTATTAAGTCTTCAAGTACAGCGTACTGTTTTTCCAGATGAAATGGTTTTCATCATGTATCATCAAATTAATGAATTATTATTTAAAATGATACTTGGCGAAATAGAACAAGTTGCGAAAAATGATACTATAGATGCTGTATTTTTTACTTCGAAATTAATGCGAATAAGCCGATATTTTGATATGCTTACATCATCATTTACCATTATGAAAGATGGTATGGATGTAGCGCAATACAATAAATTTAGAACCACATTAACACCTGCAAGTGGTTTTCAAAGTGCACAATACAGAAAAATAGAGTTTTCTTCAACAGAACTAATCAATCTTATCGACAATAGATTTAGAGACACGATAGATAGAAATTCGTCCTACGAAAATGCATTTGAGCATTTGTATTGGCAAGCTGCGGGGAAAGATTATAAAACAGGTAAAAAAACATACACTTTATCAGCTTTTGAAGCGCGATATAAAGAGGAATTTATTAGATTTACCAAGTTTTACCAAAAAAATAATTTGTGGTCAAAATTTAAATCTTTACCAAAAGAAAATCAAAAAGATAAAGATTTAGTGAAGGCCATGCGCCATTACGATTATACAGTAAATATTAAATGGGTTATGGCGCATTATAAAACTGCCAACCATTATTTAAATATTGGAGGTAAAACGGCAGAAGCAACAGGAGGCAGTGAGTGGGTAAAATATATGCATCCAAAATATCAAAAAAGAATATTTTTTCCAGATTTATGGACAGAGAAAGAAATAGCAGATTGGGGAACAAATTTATAATAGTACTAGTATTTGTCATAAGTTTTTTAGGTTGTAAAAACGACCCTAAACCTGAAGCCATTCAAGAAGAATTGGCTGTTGTAGTTGAAGAGCCAGAAGAAATACTTGAATTTGGCTTTAATTTAAACGACTACATCGTTAAAAGAGATACCATAAAAAGAGGCGATACTTTTGGCGTTATTTTAGAGCGTAACAAATTGGCTTATCCTAAAATATTTCAGATAGCAGAAAAAGCGAAAGACACCTTCGACATACGAAGACTTCAAATAGGGAAACCATATACCATGTTGTTTTCAAAAGACTCTCTAGAATTGCCAAAAAGTTTTATTTATCAACCTACCATGGAAGACTATGTGGTTATTAATTTCCATGATTCCATTCATGCTTTCACAAGCAGAAAACCAATAAAATATATTGAAAAAGAATTATCAGGTGTAATAACCAGCAGTATTTCTGAAACCTTAGACGAACAAGGTATAAGTGCTGTGTTAACAAATAAATTGGCTGATGAAATTTACGCATGGACTATTGATTTTAGACGTTTACAAAAAGGAGATCGTTTTAAGGTAATTTACACAGATAAATACATTGACGATACTATATACACAGGAGTTCATGATGTTAAAGCAGTTCTTTTTGAACATAATAATGAGCCTTTTTATGCATTTCGTTTTGAAACAGATTCTGTAAAGGGTATTGTCGATTATTTTAGTGAAGACGCCAAAAATTTACGTCGTGCCTTTTTAAAGGCGCCAGTAAAGTTTAAACGTATTTCTTCCAGATATAATTTAAGACGAAGAATAGCCGTTTACGGTTATAAAGTTCGCCCACACAAAGGCACAGATTTTGCCGCAAACATAGGTACGCCTATTATGGCAACTGCAAATGGCACAGTTACGAAAGCAAGTTACACAGGTGGTAACGGAAATTATGTAAAAATACGCCATAATGCCACTTACGAAACGCAATATCTTCACATGAAAAAGCGTAATGTAAAAGTTGGTCAATTTGTAAAACAAGGCGATGTTATTGGTTGGGTTGGAATGACAGGTAATACGGGTGGTCCTCATGTGTGTTATCGTTTTTGGAAAAACGGACGACAAGTTGATCCTTTTAAAGAAAAACTACCAGAAGCAAAACCTATTTCAGACTCATTAAAAGTGAAATATTTAGATTTTATAAGTCCTATAAAATATCAGCTAGATAATATTCAATTTAAGCCAATTATTCCAGACGAGGAGCAACTAGCACAACCAGTAATTAAACAAGCAAACTCATAATATGTCATTACCAACTATAAATCCAACAACCACAGAATCTTGGAAAAAACTTCAAGAACATTTTAAAACGGTTAAAGATGTTCATATGAAAGATTTGTTTGCTCAAGATAAAGACAGAGCAAATAAAATGACCATAAAATGGGATGATTTTTATGTAGATTTTTCAAAAAATAGAATTACTGAAGAAACTTTCAAGTATTTATTAGAGTTAGCCAAAGAGGTAAAACTTAAAGAGGCTATAAAAAGTCAGTTTTCTGGAGAAATAATTAATCAGACGGAAGGACGGGCCGTTTTACATACTGCATTACGTGCTCCTGAGGATGCTAATTTTAATTTTGAGGGTAAAAATGTGATACCTGAAATTTATAAAGTAAAACAAAAAATTGAGGCATTCACTAATGAAGTAGTAAATGGTTACAGAAAAGGGTTTACAGGAAAAGCATTTACCGATGTTGTAAATATTGGTATTGGAGGTTCAGATTTAGGACCAGCTATGGTTGTAGATTCATTACAATATTATAAAAATCGTTTAAAAACACATTTTGTTAGTAATGTAGATGGCGACCATGTCAATGAAGTTATTAAAAAATTAAGTCCAGAAACAACGCTTTTTGTGGTGGTTTCAAAAACATTTACAACACAAGAAACACTTTCTAATGCCAACACTATAAAGGATTGGTTTTTAAAATCGGCAGGCGATGATGCTGTTGCAAAACATTTTGTTGCTGTATCAACAAATATTACTAATGTAAAGGCTTTTGGGATAGATGAAAACAATATTTTTCCAATGTGGGATTGGGTTGGTGGTCGTTTTTCACTGTGGAGCGCTGTTGGTTTAAGTATAAGTTTGGCAGTTGGCTACAAAAATTTTGATAGTCTTTTACAGGGCGCTAACAAAATGGATAATCATTTTAAAAGTGAAGATTTTGCAACCAATATCCCTGTAGTTTTAGCCTTAATAAGTGTTTGGTATAACAATTTTTTTAAAGCAGAAAGTGAAGCTATAATTCCTTATTCTCAATACCTAAACCAGTTTGCAACCTATTTGCAACAGGGTATTATGGAAAGTAATGGAAAAAGTGTAGATAGAAACGGAAACCAAATAGATTACCAAACGGGAACTATTATTTGGGGAGAGCCAGGAACAAATTCACAGCACGCATTCTTTCAATTAATTCATCAGGGAACCAAGTTGATACCAGCTGATTTTATTGGGTTTACAAAATCGTTACACGGCAATCAAGATCATCAAGATAAACTGATTTCAAATTTTTTAGCCCAAACTGAAGCCTTGTTAAATGGAAAAACAGAAGCTGAGGTAAAAAC
>JBAQZZ010000252.1:0-1544 GCA_049791475.1 Flavobacteriaceae bacterium
GCCTCCGAATTTGATTTTGGCGAGAATGAACTGAATCGCTTGGGCAATCAATATTTGAACAATCAAGAAGTGGAAAAAGCCTTAGGGATTTTCAAAATAAATGTGGGAGCTTATCCCAAATCATCAAATGTCTATGGCAATTATGCAAATGCCCTGATGAAAAATGGCGATAAAGAAAGTGCTATTGAGAATTTTAAGAAATCGGTGGAACTCAACCCGGCCAACCCGAAAGCAATTGAAAAATTGAAAGAGTTGGGAGTAGATATCGCTGATGTTATTAAAGAAATAAAAGTCGATGAAGCTATTTTGGAAACCTATGTTGGAAAATATGAACTGGCACCCAGTTTTATACTTACTGTTACCAGAGAGGGCTCACAATTAATAACACAGGCAACAGGTCAGCAAAAATTACCTGTCTTTCCAAAATCGGAAAACGAATTTTACTTAAAAGTTGTCGATGCCCAACTCACCTTCAATAAAAATAATGAAGGAACCGTTGAAAGTTTGACATTACACCAAAATGGGCAGAATATGCCAGGGAAAAAATTAAGTGGGCAAGCAGATGAAACTGACCCTATTTTTCCAGAAATAGAGGTTGATGAAAAAATCTTAGAAACCTATGTCGGAAAGTATGAACTGGCACCGAATTTTATACTCATGGTTTCAAGGGATGGCACTCAATTGAAAGCTCAAGTGACCGGACAGCCTGAGTTTCCAGTCTTTCCGAAATCGGAAAACGAGTTCTATTTTAAAGTTGTTGAAGCACAGCTTACCTTCAACAAAAATGATAAAGGAACCGTTGAAAGTGTGACATTGCACCAAAACGGCCAGAATATGCCCGGGAAAAAATTGGTTGAATAATGTTTTGTTTGAAAGCCAATAAACAAACATTATGAAACACCGTAAAATAGTTGTTTACGGAATTTTTATACTAGAATCTATTCTGATGGGAATTTGGTTTTACATAAATAAACCCGAATCAGATGATGCCCTGAGTGTTTTATCAATTGTACTTCTTTTGCTCGGAATTAATTTGATTTTGGGATTTTTATCTTATTTTCTTAAAAAACCATTCAGCGCGTTGTTTTTTGCAAATGCAGTAATTTGTCCGTTGATTTTTTATGCGATATGGATTATGTGGTTCACTTTTTATGCTCAATATCCTAGCTGAGGATTTTTTTTCTTAAGAAAACTAACCATTAAAAGTTCAATAAAATCCATTTGCACTGAATTAAACGAGTATGTTTAATCCCACCTTAATTTAGACTTTCCGAAACGGCCATCCGTTCACGTCTGAGGGCCGTTTAAATGTACTTTATTGGTTCCGTAAAAGGTGAATTACCGGAACTAATAAAAAGAACGACAAATGGAACTGGATAGGAATAAGTTCGCACAGACCATAAATCGTTCTGAGACTCGGCCGTTTTATGGCACCAAAAGATTGGAGGGTACTTCGATATTTAAGACATTCATGGTAAGTTGAAACTATAACATCTTTCCCTTTTGAAAAAACAGATATTAAGGCAAATGAGATTCCAAGATTA
>JBAQZZ010000253.1:0-5124 GCA_049791475.1 Flavobacteriaceae bacterium
TAAAATGTTTAGAGGTAGACTTGAACTACCGACCTCTGGTTTTTCAGACCAGCGCTCTAACCAGCTGAGCTATCTAAACTTATTGTCATTACAAAAAAAACCTAAATAAAAAGTTAAATTAATTAACGACCAAGCCTTTTTTGTAATTAGCACTCTTGCGTTTAGACATTTTACGAACAATCACAACGTCCGAAACGACTTTACTATATAAAAAAAATTGTTGCTCAACCGACACTTTACCAACCACGTTTGCTACCGTAATTTTGGTATTTAATCCTCTTGACTTAAAAGTTTTACAAACACCTGTAAACTGTTGTAAACGCACTTGTTCTTTCTCTAAATCGAAATAAATAACAGAAACAATATCTCCTTTAGAAACTTCTTGGTGAAACTTATGCTTAGACCTTAAAGCTAGTACTTTAGACTCAAATTTTTTTAAAATTGGTTGAATTTTCATAAGAATTGAATTTATTTAACATTTGTTCTTGTCGACTGAAACGCATATGTAGCACCTTTATGCTCTTCTTTTATTCAATTTTGTAAAGATTGATAACTTAAAAGCCCACGCAATAACACAAATAAGCTCATGTTAACACGTGCACCACGCTCCACTCAGAATTTAAAACGATCAAAATCTATGTATAAGTACTTATTAGATCATGAATCTACTATAGGGCTATAATGCCCAATCTTCTCTAAAAACTGATTACTACCTGAAGCTGAAGTACTCTTGGTCACAACTATTGAATACGATAATTTTGATCTCGATGCGCGACGTTTTAATCTTATTATAATCATATTATTATTATTATTTTGAAAAACTATTTGTTAATGTGTCTATGTCCATAAAAAATGGATAAGGCACGGAGTTAATTTGGGGAAACTCACAAAAAATTATAGCTCCCAGCTTATAATTAACTTCTAAATACGAGGGGTAATTAGTTAAGACTTTACCTTCATCTAGACGAGTGTTTAATTGACTATAAAGTAACTTTGGATTGGATAACATAATTATATCATCAATTTTCAACGTAAATCCAGGTTTCGTTACCACTTTACCATTGACATACACTTTTTTATGACTAATATATTGTCGTGCTGAATATATAGAACTAAAAAAATTAGATCTATATAATACCACATCCAGTCTGCTTTCTAAAAAATAAGCAAAAGATCTTGTGGTTAAATTAACAGGTAGCGAAAGTTGCTTAAAATTACGTTTAAATTTTTTATATCGCAAATTACCATAAAAACGTCTCAATTTTAAGAGATTTAAGTAATTATTGATCTTCAAACTGCGTCGTTTACGCTTAAATTCTTTTTCATCTGTTGTTATTTTGTATAAAAATTTTCCACGTCTCTTTGCTAAAAAGAAAGCTTTTTTATTATCTTTCAACAGTTTTTTATATTTAAAATTATTTTGATATGCTTCGTAAACAAAATTTAAAACGTTGTTAGATTTTTTACTCGTAGCTAAAACACCTCAAATATCTTCTTCAAATCGACGAACTATTTTTAGCCCATGTTGTTTTTTTTTGAAATTTGTTGACATATATTATATTATTGATAATATTTTTAAAATTTCTTTTTGTTTCCCCTTTAACATACTATTAACTATTAAATTAATATACAGAAATAAAGATTCAAAAGATTTATTATTACCCACTATTGGATAATTTACGTGATTTAACAAACTAGAATTAGAATCTATAATAGCCGCAATTGGAATCTCTAAATTAGAAGTTTCTATAACTGCTCACTTAGATAAATCTACGTCAAAAAAAAAAACTAAAGAAGGCATATATCGTAATGAACCCAAAGAATTGTAAGAGTTATTATCTTCTTTAAATTTAGAACTTTGTCTTACTTTTCGAAAATTAGTTAAAGACCCCCCAATTCACTTAGTATTATAATAATATACGCTAGATATATTTAACAAGTCTTTAAAGTTAAAAATATCTCTATCTTTAACAATTAAAACTTTTTGTCGCAAAGAACTTATGTTTATTAAAATGTTTATAAATAATTTAAACTGAAATGGTGTTTTTGTAATATTTAGAATGTTTACATTATTACGTGTACCTAACAAATATGGTTTTACATTAGAGTTTAAAAATTTTCTAGTATGTCCAATATGTAAATTAGACATTAACATTTGATTTATTGTTAATTTTAAATTTAGATTTGCGGAATTATATTGCATGTGTTTATAGTATTATATATAAATATATTTTTAATATTACAGTGTCCTGCTCACTATCGGACTTGAACCGATACTCACGTAATGTGAAGTAAATTTTAAGTCTACCGTGTCTACCAATTTCACCAAGTGTTCAGAAATACTTATGTATTAAGAAAAGCTATTATGAGAATAAAATTAAGAATGCCACCATTAATGCGAATAAACCTGTAGCTTCACTTAACGCGAAACCTAAAATAGCATATCCGAATAATTCATTTTTTAATGAAGGATTTCTACCGTATGCGATCATTAATCCACAAAATACGATACCAATACCGGCACCTGCACCTACTAAACCTATTGTTGCTAAACCTGCACCAACATTTTTAGAAGAAGTTAAAATAATATCAAAAAATTCTTTTGTCATAAATTTAATAAAATTTAATTAAAATTGCCTAATATATTAATAAAAATTAACATATTATATACCAGCATATTATATAGAGGTAACTAATTTAAGAGGAGATGGCCGAGTGGTTATGGCGGCAGACTGTAAATCTGTTGAATTTATTTCATCGTAGGTTCGAATCCTTCTCTCCTCAATTCAACATATGTTAAATAAAAATGATAAAAAAAGGTTATAAAAAAAATATAAACTTCTAAAAAAACTAAAACAAAAGGTACTAAGCTTAATTGTAATAAAAAATCAGGAGGTGCTATAATCAAAAAAAATATAAAAACTACAAAGTAAATATACTTTCTATAAAAATGATTAAAAAAGAGCTCTGATGTTATTAAACCAACTAAAACTAAAAATAAAAAAATATTTGGTATTAAAACCAATGTTAAATATATTATAACATAAGTAAAAAAAAAACTATAATATTGAGTAATTGTAGCTTGTAATTTAAGTTCTAATACGCTAGAATTATCTAAACGTTGAAAATCAATCAAAAATTCTAATAAAAAAGGTAGAAAAGTTTTCGTTAAAAAAAAAAACAATATTAAACTAATAAAATAAGTGCAAAACAAATATATTATAAAATATCAAAGTTGCGAAGAATAGAATGATTTAAAGAAAAAAAAACCTAATAGATATATAACTAAAGGACAAATAAGTATAAAAACAAATAAGAATGTTAACTTAAAATATATAACTAAAGGGTCTAATAAACTAGTATATATAAAACCATTCTCAAATTTTAAGAAAAATTTAGATATCAAAAAAAATAATTCGACGCGATAATAAAATGAAACGCAAAAAGTAAATATTAATCCATAAATTAAATAGATTAAACGATACTTTAATTCAATAAAATTTATCAAGATATTAGATTTCTTAATACACATAAGAAATATCTCAATATAAAACTATTTAGAAATTGGAAAATTTCAGTATTGTAAGAACAACTTACTGTGATTTTTGTTTTTCCCTTTCATGTTAAAAAAACAGTTGACAGGTGTATTTCATTTAAAATAAATATCGGGTAATACTGGAAATGAGTTTAGATTAACTACAGTGAACGCATAATTATTATTTACGTCAAAAGCTTGTGTCATTGATACATTTCTACGAGCTAATAATGGAAAATAAAATAACTTCATAAGTACTACAAAATAGTAAATATAGCGATCTCTTATTATGTTAGCTAGTTGCAAACTAACTTCTTGATACATCTTTTTATAATAAGTGACATTACTTCTGTATAAACCCAAAAATTCTAACAAAAACAAACCTTCTAATATAATGTCATCATTAAAAGATTTCAACTTATTTAAATTCAAAGATAATCGATTTGAGTGTATTGAAACATTATTATTTAAATGTTTCTTCAACAGCTTAATTCGCATTTGATTAAATATTATAGAATTATTTTTTAAAATTTTACGCTCCATAAAAAAAATGAATATTTAAATATATGTTTAGTTTAAACGATGTAATCATGAATTAGATAAAATCACGGAGGATGGGATTTGAACCCATGATACTAAAACTAGTATACTGATTTAGCAAATCAGCGCTATAAACCACTCAGCCACCCCATGTTTACATTACTACGAGTGGGATGGGATTCGAACCCATGATACTTTATAAAAATATGGTGGTTTTCAAGACCACTGCCTTAAACCACTCGGCCACCCACCAAACGAATTTAGAATGTAGAATAATTAATATAATTATTTACTGAAATACTAAATGTATCCAAAAATAACACAGGATATATTCCCATTACAAAAACCATTATAAATAACGGTAATAATAAGGCGAATTCACGTCTATTTATATCGCTAAATTTTTGCAATGAATAAAATCTTATTTGCCCAAAAACTAAGCGATTGTAAAATCATATTGCGTATACAGCACCTAAAATTAAACCGATAGAAGCTAAGACAATAACAGTAGTATTAACTTTTCAAGTACCTATTAAAACTAAAAATTCTCCTACAAAATTGACCATTCCAGGTAAACCCAAATTTGCTAAAGTAAATACTAAAAAGAAAATACTAAAAATTGGCATTACTTGAACTAAACCACCATAATATAAAATATTACGTGTATGATAGCGATCGTATAGCATACCTATACATAAAAATAAAGCACTAGAAACCACACCATGACCTAACATAAAAAATAAACTCCCTTCTATACCTTGTGTATTGTTAGTAAACAAACCTAATAAAGCAAAATTCATATGCGCCACAGAAGAATAAGCTATGATTTTTTTTAAATCAATTTGTCTGATTGTAGTAGCTGCTGAATATAATATACCTATTACACACATGGTAAAAACCATCGGGGTGAAATAACTCATAGCATAAGGAAACATAGGTATCATAAATCTAATTATACCGTATGTTCCAAGTTTTAGCAATACACCAGCCAAAATTACAGAACCAGCAGTTGGTGCTTCCACATGTGCTTCTGGCAATCAAATATGTAC
>JBAQZZ010000254.1:0-10156 GCA_049791475.1 Flavobacteriaceae bacterium
CGCTTTGGTTTGTAATTGGATTTTATTTTAGTTGAAAAAGACATTAAAAAAGACTTGTTTTAAATCAAAATTGATTTTACAAAGAAACAATTTTATATATTCATTTTGCCTTGATGCACTATTTAGCTTTTTTAGGAATGTCTAGTAGACATTTCAGGCTAAATACTAAATCAAAAATTCAAAACGATTTATTAAGAAATTGCTAAAGCACCATTCGCCAATGCATTTATATTATTATTTCTTTTCAGATAATCAAATTCAATCCTAGATTATAATATTCGAAAAAATGTTTAGCTCATTATTTCTGAAAATTGTTGATTCCGACGCTGTCGGAACTTCAAGTCATATTAAACATTTCCGTTTATAAACAACAAAAAAACGCAATCAAATAAATGATTGCGTTTTTTTACTTCTAGCTTCAGTCTTCCGACTTCAAGCTTTTATCACTTCACTTCCTCAAAGTCAACATCTTCAACATCGCTACTTTCTGCTTCACCATTTTGACTTGCATCTGGTCCTGAAGCTTCTCCTCCACCTTGAGCATCAGCTTGTGCTTTATACATTTCTTCAGAAGCTATTTTCCAAGCTTCATTTATTTTATCTAAAGCAGGTGTAATTACTTCTAAATCTTTAGTGTCATAAGCTGTTTTCAATTCCGCTAAAGCATCAACGATAGGTTGTTTTTTATCTTCCGATAATTTATCACCAAACTCCTCTAATTGTTTTTCCGTTTGGAAAATCATAGAATCTGCTTCATTTAATTTTTGAGCTTGTTCTACTGCAGTTTTATCCGCTTCAGCATTTGCTTCAGCATCCGCTTTCATCTTTTTAATTTCTTCTTCACTTAAACCAGAAGATGCTTCAATACGAATATCTTGTTTCTTGTTAGTTGCTTTATCTTCAGCACTTACTTTAATAATACCATTAGCATCAATATCGAAAGTCACTTCAATTTGAGGTGTTCCTCTTCTTGCTGGTGGAATATCACTTAAATGAAAACGACCAATCGTTTTATTATCTGCCGCCATAGCACGTTCACCTTGTAATACGTGAATTTCTACTGATGGCTGATTATCTGCTGCCGTAGAGAATACTTGCGATTTCTTAGTAGGAATCGTTGTATTTGCTTCAATAAGCTTCGTAAATACATTACCCATAGTTTCAATACCAAGAGATAAAGGTGTGACATCTAAAAGTAATACATCTTTAACATCACCTGTTAAAACACCACCTTGAATACCAGCACCTAAAGACACAACTTCATCAGGATTAACACCTTTGCTTGGTGTTTTTCCAAAGAATTTCTCAACCGCCGCTTGTACCACAGGAATACGTGTAGAACCACCTACTAAAATAACTTCGTCAATATCAGATTTACTTAAACCCGCCGCTTTTAAAGCTGTTTGGCAAGGCTCGATAGTACGTTTTACTAGATCGTCAATTAATTTCTCGAAAGTAGAACGTGTTAATGTGCGCACTAAGTGTTTTGGTCCGCTAGCCGTTGCTGTAATATATGGTAAGTTGATTTCTGTTTGTGCAGAAGATGATAACTCAATCTTCGCTTTTTCAGCAGCTTCCTTTAAACGTTGTAAGGACATTGGATCTTTACGTAAGTCCATATTCTCTTCTGCTTTAAACTCATCTGCTAACCAGTTAATGATTTTTTCATCAACATCATCACCACCTAAATGTGTATCTCCATCTGTAGAAAGTACTTCAAATACACCATCACCTAATTCAAGAATAGAGACATCATGCGTTCCTCCACCAAAGTCAAAAACCACTATTTTTTGGTCTGTTCCTTTTTTGTCCATACCATAAGCTAAAGCAGCTGCAGTAGGTTCGTTAATAATACGTTCAACTTTTAAACCAGCAATCTCACCAGCTTCTTTGGTAGCTTGACGCTGACTATCATTAAAGTAAGCAGGCACAGTAATTACTGCACGAGTTACAGTTGTTCCTAAATAATCTTCAGCAGTTTTCTTCATTTTTTGAAGAATCATTGCCGATAATTCTTGTGGTGTGTATAAACGACCGTCTATATCTACACGAGGCGTATCATTATCACCTTTTACTACTTTATAAGGTACACGTTCTGCCTCTTTTTTAGATTCAGAATATTTATTACCCATAAAACGCTTAATTGAATAAACTGTTTTTGTTGGGTTTGTTACCGCTTGTCTTTTTGCTGGGTCACCAACTTTAATTTCACCGCCTTCTACAAAAGCAATTACCGATGGTGTTGTTCTTTTTCCTTCTGCGTTAGGAATAACTACTGGCTCGTTACCTTCCATTACAGAAACGCAAGAGTTGGTTGTTCCTAAATCGATTCCAATAATTTTACTCATAATATATTTTTTTAATGTGTTGAATGTTCATTTACAATTTCGAGTTGTATAAGTCAATCATTATGCCAACTGAAAAATGCTGACACAGTGTCAGATTTTCAGTCGGCAGTCGGCAGTAAGCAGTCTTCAGTCTACTCTCTATTACTTCATATCTCTTTTCTAATTTGGGCGCAACCCGAAAAGGGTCGGGCTTTCACTACTCGCTCCCTCCTAAAAAAGTCGGGGAGCTCAAACATTTAGCCTGCGGTGAGCGCAGTCGAACCGTTCAATCCCTTGCGCACATACCCGCAAACTTTAGCTTTTAGAAATCAATTATTATATGCCCGTAAAATTTCGTTTTAAAACACTAAAAGTTTTCAGTCTCAGTCACAGTCCCGATAGCTAACGGGATCAGGCTTACTCAAACGTATTTAACTTTGCGTCTTAGTGCCTTTGAGCGACAAAAAATCTCTGCGTACAACTCACAAGAGTGAACCATACATGTAAATCCGTGTCAAAAAAAGTATAATCTATTCAAAACAATATATATTTGCCCAACTATAACGTTTGAGTAATTATGGAATGTATCTCAGTTTTCGACATGCTAAAAATTGGTGTTGGCCCTTCTAGTTCACACACACTAGGTCCCTGGCGAGCTGCCGAACGCTGGATTAAAGAGCTTAAAACTGCAAATAAATTTGATAGTGTTGAAAAAATAACTGTAGATCTCTTCGGCTCTTTATCACTTACAGGAAAAGGTCACGCTACCGATTATGCCATCATGCTTGGATTAACCGGTGCAAACCCAGAAACCATTCCAACAGAATATATTGCCGAAATTATTGACACCATAAAAAACACAAATACCATAGTTTTTAATAACGAAAAAAGTTTAACCTTCAACCCTAAAACAGATATCATCTTTAATAGAAAATTTTTGCCATTTCATGCTAATGCGCTTCAGTTTACTGCAGTAATTAAAGGAAGAAAAACAAATTCTATATTCTATTCCATTGGCGGTGGGTTTGTAGTAAAAGAAGAACGAAGAAATTCAAAACGAAATTTTGAAATAAAATGCTCATTTCCATACCCTATTGATAAAGGAACCGAACTCTTGCAGTTTTGTAAAAATCTAAATTTGCCAATTTCGCAAGTGGTTTTAGAAAACGAAAAATCCATTCGCGAAGAAACCGAAATTGATATTGAATTAAAACGCATTTGGGATACCATGCTAGATTCCATGTATGTTGGTTGCCATACAGAAGGTAATCTTCCTGGAGGTTTAAATGTACGGCGTCGTGCTTATGATATTCATAAAAACTTACTAGATCATTCTAATTACTCTAATGCTGTAGAATGGATTTATGCCATTAGAAATACCGAAGTAAAGTTTCGCCAAATACTAAAATGGGTAAGTTGTTTTGCTTTAGGCGTTAATGAGGTAAATGCTGCGTTGGGTCGTGTGGTTACGGCACCAACTAACGGAAGTGCGGGTGTTATTCCGGCAGTACTTATGTATTATTTAGTAATAGAAAATCACGACGGTAATTTTGAAGATATTAAGCGTTTTTTACTTACATCTGGAGAAATTGGTAGCATCTTTAAAAAAGGCGCAACTATAAGTGCTGCAATGGGTGGTTGTCAAGCAGAAATTGGTGTATCATCGGCCATGGCTGCTGGTGCATTGTGCGAACTTTTAGGCGGAACACCTGAGCAAGTTTTAGTAGCTGCAGAAATTGCCATGGAACATCATTTAGGTTTAACCTGCGACCCTATTGGTGGTTTAGTACAAATACCCTGTATAGAACGAAACGCTATGGGAGCCATTAAAGCTATAAATGCAGCTGAATTAGCATTAGATACCAATCCTGAAAATGTAAAAGTACCGCTAGACAAAGTAGTCAATACCATGTGGGAAACTGCAAAAGATATGCATTCTAAATATAAAGAAACCTCAGAAGGTGGTTTGGCTATTGGTGTTTATCTTACAGATTGTTAATTTTAGTTTGCAGTCAGCAGTATTCAGTCGCAGTCCCGATAGCTATCGAGATCAAGCTTACTCAAACTCTTAAAAACTCATAATTTCAGTTCTTACTTCACATTTTCTATTCTCTCTTTTCTATTTTCTCTTTCACCTTTGCGCCTTAGCGACTTTGCGCGATAAAACCCTTCCCAAGTTCATCCTAATTCAGAAACCCTTAACCAAAACAACTGATAACCAGCATTCAAAATTCACCATAAAGAAAACTCTAAAAGTATCTTCTTATTTTAGTATTTTTACATTCAAACTAAATTGAAAAAAATGTCTGTAGCCAAAAAAGAATACAAGCGCATCACCGTAAAAACATTAGTTGATATGAAAGCTAATGGTGAAAAAATATCTATGTTAACAGCATACGATTACACCATGGCAAAAATTGTTGATGGTGCTGGTATAGATGTGATTTTGGTTGGTGATTCTGCAAGTAATGTTATGGCAGGACATGAAACAACACTCCCAATTACATTAGACCAAATGATTTATCATGCATCTTCTGTAATTCGTGCTATTGATCGCGCTCTGGTAGTTGTAGATTTACCTTTTGGAAGTTATCAAAGTGACCCAAAAGAAGCGCTTCGTTCAGCAATTCGTATTATGAAAGAAAGTGGTGCACATTCTGTAAAAATGGAAGGTGGTCGCGAAGTAAAAGAGTCTATAAAACGTATATTAAACGCAGGTATTCCTGTAATGGGCCATTTAGGTTTAACGCCACAATCTATTTATAAATTTGGAACTTATACGGTTCGTGCTAAAGAAGTACAAGAAGCAGAAGATTTAATTGAAGATGCTAAAATGCTTGAGCGTATTGGTTGTTTTGGTATTGTACTTGAAAAAATTCCTGCTCAACTCGCTAAAAAAGTTGCTGAAAGTGTGAGTATCCCTATTATTGGAATTGGTGCGGGTAATGGTGTAGACGGGCAAGTTTTAGTATTACACGATATGTTAGGCATGACACATGAATTTAATCCGAGATTTTTGCGACGTTATATGAATTTGTATGAGGATATGACGACTGCAATTTCTCAATATGTAGATGATGTTAAAAGTAGCGATTTCCCTAATGATAATGAGCAATATTAATATAGACTTCTTAGATTTTTAGATTTATTAGAAAGTAACAATCGAACTAATCCAATTATCCAACAATCTAAATAATCCATAAAAAATGCATCGATTTAAAGATTTAGAAATTTGGAAAAAAAGCAGATTATTTTGTTCTGAGATATATAAAATAACATCCTCTTTTCCTGAGTCAGAAAAGTTCGGATTAACAAATCAATTAAGACGAGCCTCTGTTTCTATTCCATCCAACATAGCAGAAGGTTCTTCAAGAAAATCAAATAAAGATTTTGCTCGTTTTTTACAAATTACACTTGGTTCTGCATATGAAATTGAAACTCAATTACTAATTGCTTCAGATTTGCAATTTATAAATGAAAATGAATTGAGCGAACTTTTAAAAAACTTAGAATCAATTATAAAAATGACTTCTAAATTTAAATCTACCTTAAGCTAAATTCAGCAATCCAATAATCTAACTAATCGAATAGTCGAGTGATCCAAAAATCTAAAATACTTTCAAATAAAGATAACCTCCAAGTTTTATACGAAGACAACCATATCATCATCGTAAATAAACGTGCTGGTGATATTATACAAGGTGACAAAACAGGAGATAAACCCTTAAGCGACGTTGTAAAAGAATACATTAAAGACAAATATAATAAACCAGGAAACGTTTATTTAGGTACTGTACATAGATTAGACAGACCAACAACTGGTCTTGTTATTTTTGCCAAAACTAGTAAGGCACTTCCTAGACTTAATAAATTATTTGTTTCTAAAGACATAAAAAAAACATACTGGGCTATTGTAAAAAATGAACCTCCAAAAACCGAAGACACTTTAACACATTGGTTAAAAAAGAATCCAAAAAACAATAAATCTTACGCCCATTCTAAAGAAGTAAATGATAGTAAAAAAGCGATTCTTCATTATAAATTATTAAAAAAGTTAGATAATTATTTTTTGCTTGAAATTAATTTAGAAACAGGCAGACATCATCAAATACGTTCGCAATTATATACTATTGGCTGCCCAATAAAAGGCGATTTAAAATATGGCTTTGACAGAAGTAATAAAGATGCAAGTATACATTTACATGCTAAAAATATTGCTTTTGTACATCCTGTAAAAGATGAAACTATCAATATAAATGCGCCTTTACCAAAAGATCCAGTTTGGGATGCTTGCTTAAAATAGTCACAGTTTTCAGTAGCAGTATTCAGTCAGTTTCATTTTAATATAATATTCCGTAATTTCAGTATCTAAAATTTATAAGTATTGTGAATAGTATTTCTAATATATTAGCTGATCAAAAAGCGTTTTACAAATCTCAAAAAACAAAAGACATCTCTTTTCGTTTATCGCTTTTAAAAGCTTTAAAAATAGAAATACTATCAAAAGAGCAAGGCATTTTTGAAGCATTACATAAAGACTTCAAAAAATCTGAATTTGAAACTTTTGTCAGCGAATTTGGTATTGTGATTTCAGAGTTAAACTTGGCTATAAAAAATCTAAAAAAATGGTCGAAACCAAAACGCATATTTCCATCAATATTAACCTTTCCATCCACTGATTATATTTACAAAGAACCTTACGGAAATGTACTAATCATTGCCCCTTGGAACTACCCGTTTTTATTAGCTATAGAACCACTCATTATGGCTATAGCTGCTGGAAATACTGTGGTTTTAAAACCTAGTGAACTCACACAAAACACATCTAAATTACTTACAGAAATTATTAAAAATGTATTCCCGGAAAACACAGCTATTTCTATTGAAGGTGGTGTTAAGATTGCTACTGAATTATTAGAACAAAAATGGGATCATATATTTTTTACTGGAAGTACAAAAGTTGGTAAAATTGTAGCAAAAGCTGCTGCTAAACATCTAACACCTGTGACTTTAGAATTAGGTGGAAAATCGCCATGTATTATTGACGAAACCGTTAATTTAAAATTAGTTGCACGACGCTTAGTTTGGGGAAAACTTCTTAACGCAGGTCAAACTTGTATAGCGCCAGATTATGTTATTGTTAAATCTAGTATTAAAGAACAACTTATCGCTGTTTTAAAGCAAGAAATAGTAAGAAGATATGGTGAAAAACCAAAGGACTCACCAGATTTTCCAAGAATAATAAATAAAAACAACTTCAATAGACTGAAATTATTACTTGAAAATGAGACTATTGTTTTTGGTGGCCACATAGATGAAAATGATAATTACATAGCGCCTACTCTAATTGATGAACCAAGTTTAGAAAGCCATGTAATGTCTGAAGAAATTTTTGGTCCCATTTTACCAATTCTGACTTATAAATCTGAAGACGATATAAACCATATTATCCACCATTTTGACAGACCTTTAGCACTTTACGTGTTTTCTGAAAACAAATCATTTACCAAGCAAATTATTAATACTTACAATTTTGGTGGTGGCGTTATTAACGATTTATTAATTCATTTCGGGAATCACCGATTGCCTTTTGGAGGCATTGGTGCTAGCGGTATGGGAAGTCATCATGGTAAGCATGGTTTCGATACGTTTACACATGAAAAATCGATTATAAAACGTGGAAATTGGTTTGACCCATCGTTTCGTTACGCTCCTTACAAAGGCAAAATGCCATTATTAAAAAAAGTATTTAAGTATTTTGGGTAATTATATTAAGATCTATCAGGTTTTAATAAACCTATGGAGTCTAATAAATCTTCTATAAATCGTATCGGTTTTTAAAATTGTATAAATTTTGATGAGATTTCGCCTAATGTTGAAAAGACTAAACGTATGTCATGTCGAAATGAGGCACGATTGAGACATCTCACATCAAAAGAAAACTAAAATTTTTTTTAGTACATGACAAAAACAGTTCGTTGATATTTGAAAAGCTTCTATCGTTGACCCCTCCGCCTATCGGCACCTCCCCTTAAAAAAGGGGAGGAATTATTAAGGAACTCATTTTTAATGATTTGAACTTCTTAATTAAAATTTTGTCATGTACTTAAAAAAATTTTATTTATTTACTCAATACAACTGCATATTATTAGTATGTGTGATTTCTCCTAAAGTCGAAATGACAATTAAATTAACGGATAGTTTATAACAAGCTCAACCCCTTCATTAGGTTTAGAATTTAAATCTAAACTAGCATTAATCAATGCTGCTCTACTTTTCATATTTATTAAACCTGAACCTTTTTCAACCTTATCAATATCAAAGCCTTTACCATCATCTTTGGCAGTAATAATTAACTTTTCTGGTTGATAATGCAAAGTAATATTTAAATTTTTAGCTTCTGAATATTTAACAGAATTAGATAAAAACTCTTGTAGAATTCTGAAAATAATAATTTCATGTTTTCTATTTACAAAATCTACTTTATCGCCAATTATTTTTAATTCGGCAGAAGTGAATTTCATCCTTTTTAAACGATTCAACTCATTAGTAATAGATTTTTCAAAACCAATATTTAAAACCACTTCATTATTCAACGTTTTAGATAGCGCTCTAACTTCTGAAAGACTCTCTTTTAAGGCTTCTGTAGTATCTTTAAACTTGTCTTTCACATCATCTGTAACTTGCATTTTTAAAATACTAAGTTGCATACTAGCAAAAGATAGTAACTGCCCAACATTGTCGTGTAACTCCCAACAAATATTTTTTAGAGTCTGCTCTTGCGTTTCGGTTTGTGCTTGCACAATCTCTTCTTCAAAGGCCTGTTGTTGTTTTATTTGGTCTAGGAGTAATTTATTTTTTCGCTTTTGAAAAACAACAAAAAACACAATAACTAATGATGTAATGATTATTAAAACCATTATCATATACACCAATAAATAGCGTTCTGATGCTGTACTAGCTAGTGTTTCTGTGGTTTGCACCATATTAAAGCAAATGTAAAAGTTAAATACATAAAAATATTAGAAAATAAATAAATATACCGTCTTAAATTGATGTATACGATATCTCTGTACTCGCCATAAATATCATAAAAAACGATAGGCGTAATAATAAGCCACCAAATAAATATAGCTGAACTTATGTAAAAATTAATAGATTTATAAAACGTTAAAATTCTATCATCTTTTAATACTTCAATAAAATAAAATACGGTACACATAAATATAATCATAGCACCCATAATGCTTATTATTGGGAAAAATCTTGAGAAAAAATATTCCCAATTTATAATTATATGTATAAGAGAAACCACTAAAAAAATTAAGCCTGAATACTTAAGTATTTTTCGATATATTTCAGTTTTTAATATTTTTCTGTAATAAAAAACAAAAAAAAGAATGGCTCCAATTTTCCAATATATAGTTGACCACCAATAATTCTTCACAAAAACAGAACCCTGCAAAAAACTTAATACACCATCATTGTCTATAAACTTGGTGTAACTATTTAATGAATCGCAAATAAATAGAGAGACAAGAAAATAAATAAAAAATCTTGAATTAGTAATTTTGTAATTTTTGAGTAGTAATAAACCTGTTATAGCGGCTAATAGTTCCACTAAAGAAGTTATTAAAAAATAATTCTCTAAAATAATTTTTCCCACAAAGTTTATTCGTTATATCCATTAGGACCTCCATGTCCATCATTCAAAGGATCAACAGGAATATCTTCATCCTTAACAGCAAAATTAAGATTAACACTACTCGCTTTAGAGGTGTTTTTATAGCCAGTTGGCACAATAAACATGGTGTTTCTGTTCTTCTTAC
>JBAQZZ010000255.1:0-4199 GCA_049791475.1 Flavobacteriaceae bacterium
CGCCAGAAAAAATTATTGAAACAGCTATAAGAGAACGTGTTGATGCAATTGGTTTATCGGGTTTAATTACACCATCACTTGATGAAATGGTTTATTTAGCAAAAGAAATGCAGCGTCAGAATTTTGATGTGCCGTTACTTATTGGTGGTGCAACAACATCAAAAGCACATACTGCGGTTAAGATTGATACGCAATATAAAAATGCAGTAGTTCATGTTAATGATGCCTCAAGAGCGGTAACCGTTGTTGGGGATTTATTAAATAAGAAAACATCGCATGAATATGTGGCGAAAATGAAAGCAGATTACGATGAATTTCGAACCAAATTTTTAAAACGTGGTAAAGAGAAATCATATATTTCAATAAATGAAGCTAGACGTAAAAAGTATAAAATTGATTGGGATACTTCTGAAATTGTAAAGCCTAAAGAACTTGGTGTTCAGATCCTAAAACAACTAAGTTTAAAAGAGTTAGAGCCCTTTATAGATTGGAGCCCGTTTTTTAGAAGTTGGGATTTACATGGTAAATTTCCAGATATTTTGACCGATAAAGTGGTTGGCGAGCAAGCATCAATCATGTATGAGGAAGCTCAAGAAATGATTAAAGAAATCATTGCAAAACAACTTTTAAAACCAAAAGGCGTTTTTGGTTTATTTGAAGCAAATTCGATTAATGATGACGATATTTCAGTTCAGAAAAAAAGCAAAGAGATTGCTGTTTTTAGAACCTTGCGTCAGCAATTAAAAAAGCGAGAAGGCATCCCGAATCATGCTTTGGCAGATTTTGTTGCACCAAAAAATTCTGGCAAAACAGATTATATGGGCGCATTTTGTGTTGCTATTTTTGGTGCTCAAGAATTGGCTGATAGTTACAGGAAAAAGGAAGATGATTATAATGCAATCATGGCGCAAGCCATTGCAGATCGTTTTGCTGAAGCTTTCGCCGAATATTTGCACAAACAAGTAAGAACCAAACATTGGGGATATGCTTCGGATGAAGGATTGACCAACGATGATTTAATTAAAGAAAGTTATAAAGGAATTCGTCCAGCACCAGGTTATCCAGCTTGTCCCGATCATTTAGAGAAGGAAACGATTTGGGAATTACTAGAGGTTGAAAAATTAATAGGTGTCACGCTAACCGAAAGTTTAGCCATGTGGCCAGCGGCGGCAGTATCAGGTTACTATTTTGCAAATCCTGAGGCTAAATACTTTGGTTTAGGCAAAATTACGGATGACCAAGTTTCTGATTATGCAACTAGAAAAGGAATTACTAAAGAAAAGGCGCGAAAATGGTTGCACCCAACACTTGCGGAAGAGTAAAAGCCCCACCTAGCCTCCCCGAAGGGGAGGAATGGATTATGGATAAAAAGACTGAAAACATAAAATATAATAGGATTGAGTGAGAATCCCCCTCCTTCGGAGGGGTTAAGGGAGGATTTAAAGCAAGAGTGATGCGTTAGGGATTGAAGTGGAAAGCCCACAGCGAGGCACGAGCGAGGATTTGGAACGTAAAGCGCGACCTCCCGATAGCTATCGGGAGTGGTAACGCCCAAAAATAAAATAATATTAACTAATTAAAAGTCCCCTTTGGGGATTTAGGGGAATGAAAGTAACAGATCATATTAAAAAAGCCAACGGAAAAACATTGTTTTCGTTTGAGATTATTCCGCCAAAAAAAGGGAATAGTATACAGGAATTATATAACAATATAGACCCTTTGATGGAGTTTAAACCCCCTTTTATTGATGTGACAACATCCAGAGAAGAGTATGTCTATATTGATAAAGGTGAAGGACTTTTAGATAGAAAAGTAACCCGTATGCGACCTGGAACAGTTGGTATTTGTGCAGCAATTAAACATAAATACAATGTAGATACCGTACCGCATGTGTTGTGTGGAGGTTTTACAAAAGAAGAAACAGAGTACTTGCTGGTTGATTGTCATTACCTTGGTATTGAAAATGTTATGGCTTTGCGTGGCGATGCTATGAGTCATCAAAAATATTTTGAATGTACCGATGGTGGTCATAAATATGCAACCGATTTGGTAGCACAAATTCAGAATTTGAATTTAGGTAAATATTTGCATGATGTAATGGAAGCAGAACATAAATCAGATTTCTGTATTGGTGTTGCTGGTTATCCTGAGAAACACATGGAAGCTCCATCGTTACAAACTGATTTGAGAAGACTGAAAGAAAAGGTTGATGCTGGTGCCGATTATGTAGTTACGCAAATGTTTTTTGACAACGAAAAATATTTTGAATTTGTTGAGATAGCAAAAAAAGCAGGTATAAATGTACCCATAATTCCAGGAATAAAACCGCTTGCAGTTAAGCGTCATTTACAATTATTACCGCAGGTTTTTAAAATTGATATTCCTGAAGAGTTAATAAGTGAAGTTGAAAAATGTAAAGACAATAAAGCTGTGAGACAAGTGGGTATTGAGTGGGCAATTAAACAATCTAAAGAATTGCAAAAATTTGGTGTTCCTGTGCTGCATTATTATTCTATGGGTAAAAGTGATAATATAAAAGCGATAGCTTCGGAAATGTTTTAATAATTCTATATACATTTACTGAATAAGCAAGTCTTTAATGCGGTTATTACTTTTAGGTGTTTTTTGTATTATTTGTGGTGTTACTTTTTCACAAGAAAAGCAGCATACATCCTACTTAGATATCAATTATTTTAAAGGTAATATTGCATTACACAACAACGATATTCTTCATTTAATAAAAGGGCATCCTGAGGGTTTTATTTTAAGTTGGAATAAAAAAACGTATGGTTTTAACGATTGGGAACAACGGTTTAACTATCCAGATTACGGTGTTTCATTTGCGTATCAAAACCTCAAAAATGATGTTTTAGGAAATGCTACCTCAATATATGCGCATTATAATTTTTACTTTTTAAAACGAAATTTAATGTTTCGTATTGGTCAAGGTTTAGCTTTTACAAATAACCCTTATGACAAAGTAGAAAATTTTAGAAATATAGCATTTGGCAGCAATATTATGAGTTCTACTTATTTGATGTTTAATTATAAAAAAGAACGCATTTTTGATAATTTTGGATTACAAACAGGATTTTCCCTCCTGCACTATTCTAATGGTAATGTAAAAGCGCCAAATGCTAGTGTTAATTCAATTACTTTTAATATTGGCGTTACGTATAGTTTAAGCGAAAATGAACCCGAATATCAACATACTTTAGAGGATGAGGATAGAAAATTTACTCAACCTGTAAAGTATAATGTTGTTTTTAGAACAGGTATTAATGAAAGCGATATTGTGGATAGTGGGCAATTTCCGTTTTATATTTTTTCTGCTTATGCCGATAAACGAATTAACATAAAAAGTGCGTTTCAGTTAGGTGCTGATGTGTTTTTTTCAAATTTTTTAAAAGAGTTTATTTACTATAGAAGTGTAGCCTTTCCAGAAGACAATTTATCTGGAAATGAAGATTATAAACGCATTGGTATTTTTGCTGGTCATGAGTTGTTCATGAATAAAACGGCGTTTATTACACAATTGGGTTATTATGTTTATTATCCTTATGATTTTGAAGGACGAACTTATTTCAGGATAGGTTTAAAACGTTATTTTAATGATAAATTTTTCGGTGCCTTAACGCTTAAATCTCATGGCGCAAAAGCCGAAGCTATTGAGTTTGGAATTGGGCTTAGGTTATAAAAAATTATAAAATGGAACAAAGATTAACTATAGTAACTCTTGGAGTAGAGAGTTTGGAGAAGTCTTCAAAATTTTACGAAAAAAAATTTGGATGGAAAAAACTAAAATCTAGTAATGAATTTATTAGTTTTTTTCAGTTAAACGGAATTTTATTGTCACTTTATCCTAAAGAGAAATTAGCTGAAGATGCTAACTTAAATCATGACGGAAGTGGATTTAAAGCATTCACTTTAGCCTTTAATACAAGAACAAAAGATGAGGTTGATGAGTTGATAAAAGCTCTTGAAAATAAAAGTGTAAAAATTATTAAAAAACCACAAAGCACCACTTGGGGTGGTTACAGTAGTTATGTTGCAGACCCAGATGAGAATTTATGGGAAATTGTATATAACCCATATTTAACTTTAGATGAAAAAGGAAATGCTATAGAAGAATAAATGATTAAAATGAAAAGAATAATTTTTATCATATCAATTTTTTTAATTTTTGCTTGCGATAGCGA
>JBAQZZ010000256.1:0-9644 GCA_049791475.1 Flavobacteriaceae bacterium
ACAGTAATAATACCAAACCCGGTAATATTGCTAAACAACTTGGTATATCAAATGCTGCAGCAACCGATATGGCTAAAAAATTAGCTACCAAAGATTTATTGCACTATGAAAAATATCAAGAACTAAAACTTACTGATAAAGGCACACAAATGGCACTTAATGTGGTTAGAAAACACCGCCTTTGGGAAGCTTTTTTATTTAAAATGTTTGATATGTCGTTACACGATATTCATCGAGAAGCCGAATTATTAGAACATCAAACTTCTGATTTATTAGCCGATAAAATAAGTGAGTATTTGGGCAACCCTAAGTTTGATCCTCATGGCGATCCCATTCCTAATTCAAATGGTGAAATTACCACAATAGATACTTCAATCGCTCTATCAAATACTGAAGAAGGAAAATCATATATTATTTCTAGATTAATGAGTGATGATAAAGAGTTTTTCGATTTTTGTGCCCAACACGGATTAAAATATGGCAATACTGTTTTAGTTTCAAAACAATTCAGTAAAAATAAAATGACTCAAATTTCTATAAATAACAATACAATTCTTTTAAATGAAGATTTTACATCAATAATATATGTCAATGAAAAAATATAGCATCCTAATCATAACAATAATTCTTTTCAATTGTAAAAACGAAAAGAAATCCAACAACAAACTAAACATCGTTACCACTACATCTATGATAACAGATCTGGTTAAAAATATTGGTGGTGATTACATCAATTTACAAGGCTTAATGGGCAGTGGCGTAGATCCGCATTTGTATAAAGCCAGCGAAGGCGATGTTTCTAAACTTGCAAATGCAGATATTATTTTTTACAACGGCTTACATTTAGAAGGTAAGCTAGTTGAAGTTTTCGAAAAAATGAAAACCGTAAAAACCATTGCTATTTCTGATGCTTTGGATAAAAACACCTTGATAGGTTCTGAATATTTTGCATCCAATTACGATCCGCATATATGGTTTAATGTAAATTATTGGATGCAGGCTACAGAATTTATAGTTCTAAAATTATCTGAAGCCATTCCTGAGCAAAAAGCAACTTTTGAAGTAAATGGAGCAACCTATTTAGCGCAATTAAAATCACTTAAAGATAAGCTAGAAGCCACTATTAGCTACCTCCCAAAAGAACAACGTATTTTAGTAACAGCCCATGATGCTTTTAATTATTTTGGAAAAGCTTTTGATTTCGAAGTAGTTGGTTTGCAAGGGCTTTCAACAGCAACCGAAGCAGGTGTTCAGGATGTTCAAAAATTAGCTGCTTTTATCATAGAAAAGAATGTAAAGGCCATTTTTGTAGAAAGTTCGGTCCCAAGACGTACTATTGAAGCGTTGCAAGCTGCTGTGAAATCAAAAAATCATAATGTAATTATTGGTGGAACGCTTTATTCTGATGCACTGGGAAATGTGGGAACTATTGAAGGTACTTATATTGGTATGTTTGAATATAATGTGAATACTATTGTAAATGCGCTTAAATAAGTTGGCAGTATTTAGTTGCAGTTTGCAGTGCTTACCCAAACTTAAAACTAATTGAAAACGGGAAGCTTATTCATTTTGAAAAAATATCACTATATAATAATTCCTTCCCTATTTTAGGGAAGGTGGGTTTCAATTTCCCTAAGGAATTGAAAGTCGGAAGGGTAAATAGGAAAATTTAAATTGAAGTTCAAGTAATTAATAAGATTACCGCCTTCGCGGAAATGAAAAAATGGAACAAAAAATAGCCGTAAAAGTAGACGATTTAACCGTAGCCTACAACTACAAACCTGTACTTTGGGATATCGATTTAGAAATTCCAGAAGGTGTGCTTATGGCTATCGTTGGCCCCAATGGTGCAGGAAAATCAACTCTTATAAAATCTATTTTAGGTATTTTAAAACCCATAGCTGGAAGCGTAGCCATTTTTGGCAAGAGTTATGAAAAACAGCGTCATTTAGTAGCTTACGTACCACAAAAAGGAAGTGTAGATTGGGATTTTCCAACTACAGCATTAGATGTTGTAATGATGGGAACTTACGGCAGTTTAGGCTGGATAAAACGTCCTGGTAAAAAAGAAAAAAAAGAAGCTTTAGAAGCTTTAGAAAAAGTTGGTATGTTAGCTTTTAAAAACCGACAAATAAGTCAGCTTTCTGGCGGGCAACAACAACGCATATTTTTAGCGCGAGCTTTGGTTCAAAATGCATCCATTTATTTTATGGATGAACCGTTTCAAGGCGTTGATGCAACAACTGAAATAGCAATCATAAACATATTAAAAGAACTTCGAAAATCTGGAAAAACAGTTATTGTAGTACACCATGATTTACAAACCGTTCCCGAATATTTCGATTGGGTCACCTTTTTAAACGTTAAAAAAATTGCCACAGGCCCAGTTAAAGACATATTTAATGATGATAATTTGACTAAGACTTATGGTATTAATTATAAAGTGAGTGTGCAGGAATAGATTAGTTAGCAGTTAGCAAAATTGAAGAAATTAATAATAAAACAAAAACATAACAGAAATCAAATCCCAAATTCGGACTGAGTCCGAATCATCAATCTGCAGAAATAATGAGAGAAGAAAGGAAATCGCAAAGCGTAGCTTTAAGCGTTTCCTTTCGAAAGCGAGTGGTCCGAAGGAATTTCCTTAGATTGATATGATTTTTTGGTTCGTTTTGTATCAAGACAAAATGAACATATAAAAAGAAAATAAATTTACATTAGTAAAACTAAGATTCTAAAATAAATTCAGAATAACAAAATTAAAACAATGCGAAACAAAAAGAGATTCCTCCCTTCGTAGAAATTATGGACATAACAGAATACATAAATCTAGTTTTTACAGACTACACGCTAAGAACCATTACACTTGGGACAGCAATTCTAGGTGCAGTTACAGGTATGTTAGGTAGTTTTGCTGTGCTCAGAAAACAAAGCCTTTTGGGCGATGCCATTTCTCATGCAGCACTGCCAGGTATTGCTATTGCTTTTTTAATTACAGGCGCAAAAGACAGTAACGTTTTATTATTAGGAGCTTTAGTTAGCGGATTAGTTGGAACCTTTTGGATTCGTGGTATTATCAAAAAAACCCATTTAAAATCGGACACTGCGCTGGGGTTAATCTTGTCCTTGTTTTTTGGATTTGGTATGTTATTACTCACATTCATTCAAAAACAACCCAATGCAAATCAAGCTGGACTGGATAAATATTTATTCGGACAAGCAGCTACCTTAGTAGAACGTGATGTTTGGCTTATGGCCATCGTTACAGGTCTATGTTTATTTGTTTTATTACTTTTTTGGAAAGAATTTAAGATGCTACTTTTTGATGCAGATTATACCAAAACGTTAGGCTTCAATACCAAATTTATCGATATTCTAATCACATCTTTTATCGTTTTAGCCATCGTTTTAGGATTACAAACCGTTGGTGTTGTGCTTATGAGCGCTATGTTATTAGCACCAGCTGCAGCTGCTAGACAATGGACAAATAGTTTGGGCGTTATGGTGTTTTTAGCGGCCTTATTTGGTGCGTTTTCTGGTGTTTTCGGAACAGCAATAAGCGCGAGTCAAAATAATTTATCAACTGGACCCGTAATTGTTATTGTAGCAGGCGTTTTTGTAATTTTCTCATTTATTTTTTCTCCAAGTCGTGGTTTGTTTTTTAAACAAATACGTTTTATTAAAAACCGTCGTGATTTACAATTGCATAAAACCTTGGCCTTTATGTTTCACATTGCTGAAACACATGATAATATTTCACATCCGCATACTATAAAAATCTTAAATAATTTTCAAGGTTACACGAAAAACACCCTTCAGAAACTAGTAGATAAACATTATGTAACATTAGAAGGAAGCAATTGGAGTTTAACTGAAGAGGGTTACAAAACGGCATCCAATTTATACAATCAACAAACTGAAAATAATGAGTAACGCACAAATAGAAATACAACTTATTGCTAGTTTGGTTGCCATGGCCTGTGCTATTCCGGGCACGTTTTTAGTGCTTCGGAAAATGGCTATGATTAGTGATGCCATTAGTCATTCCATTCTGCCTGGTATAGTTATTGGCTTTTTTATTACCCAAGATTTAAATTCACCTTTACTTATTCTATTAGCGGCTTTAACAGGAATAATAACAGTCGTTTTAGTTGAGTATATTCAAAAAACAGGACTTGTAAAAGAAGATACCGCCATTGGGTTAGTGTTTCCAGTTCTATTCAGTATTGGTGTTATTATGATTGCAAAAAACGCCAATGATGTGCACCTAGATGTTGATGCTGTGTTATTGGGTGAATTAGCTTTTGCGCCTTTCGATAGATTGATTATTTCAGGCACAGATGTTGGTCCGAAATCGTTGTGGATTATTGGAAGTATTCTACTAATAACCCTCGGACTTTTATTTGCTTTTTTCAAAGAATTAAAAGTGAGTACTTTTGATGCTGGTTTAGCGGCATCTTTAGGGTTTTCACCTGTCGTAATTCATTATGGATTAATGACGGTTTCATCAGTAACCACAGTTGGTGCTTTTGATGCTGTTGGCGCAATTCTGGTCGTTGCTTTAATGATTTCCCCTGCAGCAACTGCGTATCTATTAACAACAAATTTAAAACGGATGCTCGTTTACTCCATTTGTTTTGGCATTTTCAGTGCTATTTCTGGGTATTGGCTAGCACATTGGTTAGATGCTTCTATAGCAGGCTCTATTACTACCATGTTGGGATTATTGTTTTTAGTGGTTTACTTATTTGCACCCAATAAAGGTGTTATTGCGGTTATGTATAGGGAAAAACAGCAACGTACAGAGGTATCATTACTTACGTTTTTATTACATCTAAAAAATCATACTGAAGAAAGAGAACGCCATGTTAATCACCTCAACGAACATATTAACTGGCAAAAAGTACGCTCTAAAACCGTTTTAGATTTAGCTTTAAAAAACAACATGATTTCTATCAAAAAAAATATTGTTTCACTTACCGAAAAAGGTGACACTTTTACTTCTCAAGCTATAGATTATATTATAACTAATGAAGATGCTCAAATTGAGGACATGAAAGATGATTTCTTTTTGTTTAGAGGGTAATGTGTCATTCAGAGCATAGCGAAGAATCTAACATTTACTATATTCATTACATGAAAACAAAAGGCTCCCATAATTATTACATTTACATCCTTACCAATAAAAACAAAACAGTACTTTACACAGGTGTTACTAATAATTTGAAAAAACGGCTATATTTTCATAAAAATCCACTTCCATTTTCAAAGACATTTACAGCAAAATATAAATGTTTTTATTTGGTTTATTATGAGCATTTCTTTCAAATTGAAGATGCCATAACAAGAGAAAAACAGATAAAAGGTAAAAGTAGGGCAAAAAAAGATGCTTTAATTTCAGGTTTAAATCCTTCATGGTCTTTTTTAAATGATAATGTTTAATTTTAAGATTCTTCAGTCGTGCCTCCTTCTGAATGAAAAAAGAACTAACTTATGGAACGAAAATGTCATTCAGAGCGTAGTGAAGAATTTAATTTATAAAAGCTTATTATTCAAGAAAAAATCTTTTAAACGACTCGATTTATGGATTCTTCAGTCGTGCCTCCTTCTGAATGACATTAGGATTTCTTTTTGTTTAGAGGGTAAAAAAATATCTCTTTCTGTTTTTTTATATTCATTTATTATTAATATCTTGTAACCATGTATAATGTTGTATAATATGGTTATTAAAGATTATTATTCTATTTCAGAAGTATCAGAAATTCTTGATAAGAATACAGAAACTTTAAGACGTTGGGATAACTCAGGTAAATTAACCGCTATGAGAGAACCTATGAGCGACTATCGAATATATAAGAAAGAACAACTTGTTCTCTTCCCAAGGTTTAATGAATACATAAATGGTTCAAAATTTTTAGGCAATAAAATTAATCCAAATAAAAATTTCTCTGTTTTAGAGCTTTTTGCTGGTGCTGGTGGATTAGGTTTAGGATTAGAAAAAGCGGGTTTAAAATGTGTTGCTTTAAATGAAATTGATAAATGGGCTTGCGAGACATTACGTCAAAATAGACCTAATTGGAATGTTTTAGAGGGTGATATTAAGAATTTTAATTTTTCCAAATATGAAAATAACGTTGATATTGTCACGGGTGGATTCCCATGTCAAGCTTTTAGTTATGCTGGAAAAAAATTAGGCTTAAATGATACAAGGGGTACATTATTTTATGAATTTGCCAGAGTTGTAAATGAAGTGAAACCTAAAATTTGCCTAGGCGAAAATGTAAAAGGCTTGTTGAGTCATGAAAAGGGCAAAACACTTGAAGGTATGATTTCTGTTTTAGATGAAATTGGTTATAATGTAGTTTCTCCAACCCAAGTTTTAAAAGCTATAAATTATAATGTTCCTCAAAAAAGAGAACGATTAATTTTAATCGGTGTTAGAAAAGATATAGATTTAAAATATACATACCCATTACCTTACGATACTGTTTATAATCTTAGCGATGCTCTTAAAAAGGGAGAACTTTTTGATTCTGATGTTCCAAAATCTGAAGGTTCAAAATATCCAAAATACAAAAAAGACATACTTGACTTAGTCCCTCCAAAAGGCTATTGGCGAGATTTACCCTTAGACATTCAAAAGGAATACATGCAAAAAAGCTTTTATTTAGGCGGTGGAAAAACAGGAATGGCTAGACGCATTGGTTGGGATGAACCTTGTTTAACACTAACGTGTAGTCCAGCTCAAAAGCAAACGGAACGTTGCCATCCAGAAGAAACAAGACCTTTTACAGTTAGGGAATATGCTAGAATTCAAACCTTCCCTGATAATTGGGAATTCAATGGCTCGGTTTCTCAACAGTATAAACAAATAGGAAACGCTGTTCCAGTTAATTTAGCAAAGGAAATAGGATATTCTTTAATTAGTTTTTTAAACAATTATGAAAAAATGAATCAAGAAAATTTAGCTTCAATTTCTTTAGAAAGTGCTTCAATAGTTTGATGCAAAACTTTCGTGCCATCAACTTCTAAAGCGACTTCTCCAACTGCATCAATCAAATCAAGATAGAAGTCTTCTTTTCCTGTAAGCCTATGCCAAAAATCTTTTCCAATGTATACTGGATATTTTTCATTTATTTTTTTATAATGGGAGCTGAGTTCTGATGTTTCACCATAAACAACTCCTACAATCAAATCATTAATCCCAATATTTAAATTATTAGTTCTAGCCAAATTAACAATGCCATTAAAGTGATTGAAAATAGTTTCAACATCATCAAAGTTAATAGTGTTTGGTCCTGATTTTAATTGACAGTATTTCTTTCTCCCATCTAAAACATCAATAAATTCAATATCAATACCAGGGGTTGTCGAACCAAAGCCTTCAAAAAGTTCACTTATTAATTTTTGAATTTGCATTCCAAAAGACGTATTAATTGATGAACCTAAAACTCTTGGTAAAACTAAAGCTTCAGCAATACTTTTAGCATCATCATTCCCTTTTAAGAAATTTGCTAAATATTTCATTAAAAAAGGGTTAATATTATAATTTTTAAGTTTACTAGCTCTTTTACAACCTGCTATGATATGTTTTTCAACAATTTCATTTCTAAAAAAATTTTTAGCTTTATCTAATAATATTATTCTTTCCTTTTCTTCCATAAGATATAATAGATAACCAAATATAATATTTTAATTAAACATAAACTTTAACTTACAAACAGATTAGTCTTATATTTAAAATCAGATTAGTCTATTTTCAATTTTAAAATGGCAAAACACAACGAACTTGGTAAAAAAGGCGAACAACTAGCAGTCGATTTTTTGTTAAAAAACGGTTACAAAATTATTGAACGGAATTACCGTTTTGATAAAGCTGAAGTTGATATTATTGCTCAAATAAAAGACACTTTAGCTATTGTGGAAGTTAAAACACGTTCTACAATCGACTTTGGGAATCCGCAAGATTTTGTAAAACCAAAACAAATACAGCGTTTGGTAAAAGCGGTTGATGAATATGTGAATGTAAATAGTTTAGATGTTGAAGTTCGGTTTGATATTATTGCCATTGTAAAAGAAGGAAAAACGTTTAAAATTGAGCATTTAGAGAATGCCTTTTATCATTTTTAATTCCTGCGAAGGCAGGAATCTAAAACAAAATAATAATTTCAAAGTGAATTATTGCCTTGGGAATACATACGAACAATTATAAATTTATTCATCCTCAAAAAAATCTTTCAAAGACTCAAAATTTTCTGGTTTCAATGTAATTTTTTTGTTTTTATCGAGAATAAAATAAGTTGGCGTAGATGTTACACCGTATGCATCACCTATTTCATTGTCCCATTTACCCTCGCCATAAACATGAATAAATTCAGGATATATTTTAGTTAATTCATTCCATTTTTTAGATTCATCTTCTAAACCAACAGCAACTACTTTTAAAAGTCCTTTTTCTTTACTTTTTATAAAATTATATAATTGCGGAATTTCATCTAAACAATGAGAACATGTACTACTCCAAAATACCACAATGTAATTTTTAGCACTGTTTAATTCACTAAGTTTTTTAGTAACTAGTTTTTTGTCTTTTTCAATTTCGAAGCTAAAATCTGGAGCTTTCTCTCCAATAGCTGTATTAATTAAAAGCATTAAACCACTTATTAATTCTTGGTCGTTTAAAGCAACAGCAATATCCATTAAATAGGTTTCAGAAATATAATTGGCAACACTTTCAAAACCTAAATCCCGCATTTGCTCCCATAAATCTACCAACAAAATTCTTTTAACTTCGTTTGGAACATCGTTCATTACTTTACAAAAAACATCAATATTCTTTTTATAATTGGCGGCTTCATTCAATGTTTCATCAGACATTCCGAATACATAATTTAACATGCGTTCTTCTAAAAAACTAGAGCTTTGCAGTGTTTTGTTATTAAAATCTACGTAATCAAAATAATGTTTTTTCAAATTATTCCCATAGGTTTTAACGTTTTCAAATTTATATGGAATATAAGGTTTGTTGGCTTTAATAAAATGAAGCGCAATCATACCTTTTGCTGCTTTTTCAAAGTTTAATTGTGTTTCTCTTTGTGTTTTAAAAATAGCTTTTAACGCTGTCGTATCTTTACTCTGTTGCCTAAAATAATTGCCTATACTTTGTGTAACCATAGACATGCTATTGGTGTAAGAAGTTATTAATTTATTCTCTGAAGATGTTAAAAATTCAACTCCAGTCTCAGCGTTAAATTTAAGTTCTATATCTTCTTTTTTGTTATATATAATATCAAAATTATAATCTTCTTGTGGTACTGCATAAACCACACGATACATGCCTTTTGTTGCTGTAGAATCTAATTGAAACTGAAAACTCCCATCTTTCTTAACTTCTGAATTGGAAATATATTCTGATAAAGTTGGTGTCACTTTATACAACAAAGCCACATTATAATCTTTAGCTGGAGAAAACTTGCCTTTTATGGTATGTTGCGCCAAAAGGATGGTTGGTAATAAAAATGAGATAAAAAGTAAGCGTTTCATTTATTTAATTTGTTCTTTATTTTTAAAAATCAATAATTAAGCCACAATAGGTTCCAATACATTTAAAGCTTGTTTTACAGATTTAATATTATCAAAAGTTA
>JBAQZZ010000257.1:0-4735 GCA_049791475.1 Flavobacteriaceae bacterium
TGTGTTAGCAGACAATGGCAATGGCGCAGATACTTTCGGTGGCGACGGACCAAACACAGGTGCTATCAGTTTACCAAGCGGAACCACAGCGAATGGTGGAACGGTAACGGTAGATGACAATGGCACACCAAACGACCCAACGGACGACACGATTATTTACACACCAGCGTTAGATTTCAATGGTACAGACACCTTTGATTATACGATCACAGATGCCGATGGCGATACCTCAACCGCGACGGTAACGATTACGGTAGATGCTGTTAATGATTTACCAATAGCACAAGACGATACAATCACAGGCATCAATGAAGATAGTGGTGCCAACACAATAGATGTGTTAGCAGACAATGGCAATGGCGCAGATACTTTCGGTGGCGACGGACCAAACACAGGTGCTATCAGTTTACCAAGTGGTACAACAGCCAATGGCGGCACGGTAACGGTAGATGACAATGGCACACCAAATAATCCAACGGATGATACGGTAATTTACACGCCAGCATTAGACTTTAACGGAACCGATACGTTTGATTATACGATTACAGATGCGGATGGCGATACGTCAACAGCCACGGTGACTATTACGGTAGATGCTGATCCAAATAAAGATAGCGATGGTGATGGTGTAACTAATGTAATAGAAATACTTAACGGAACTGATCCATTTGATCCATGTTCATTTATATTGGCTAATGTTACTGTAGCTACAAGTGCTGCTTGGAATGACGCTGATTGTGATGGCGATGGTGTAAGTAATGGCACTGAAATTACTGACGGGACTAACCCATTGGATGACTGTTCGTTTAATAACACAAGTATTACTTTAATAATAACTTCGACAAGTGATTGTGACGGTGATGGTGTAACAAATGATGTAGAAGCCGCAGATGGCACTGATCCACAAGACCCTTGTTCATTCGTATTCGCTAGCGTTACTGTAACACCAAGTGCTGCATGGAATGTTGCCGATTGCGATGGAGATGGTGTAACAAATGGCGATGAAGTTATTGATGGCACTGATCCACAAGATCCATGTTCTTTTATATTAGCTAGCGCTGCTGTAGCACCAAATGCTGCTTGGAATGATGCCGATTGTGATGATGACGGCGTAACAAATGGTACAGAAATTATTGACGGTACAGATCCATTAGATGACTGTTCGTTCATTACCGCAAATATTACAGTAGCAGTAATATCCACAAATGATTGTGATGGTGATGGTGTAACAAACACTGATGAATTTATTGATGGTACAGATCCATTAGATCCTTGTTCATTCATATTTACAAGCGTAAGCGTAACACCAAGTATTGCTTGGAATGCTATTGATTGTGATGGTGATGGTGTTAGTAATGGGGATGAGTTAAACCCACCAGATGGCGAAATATCAACAAATCCACAAGATCCATGTTCATACAGAACATCAGATATCACTTTACCTGTAACTACAAATGTTAGTTGTATTGCTAGTGTTGAAGTAACAAAAACTGCAGATTTATTCGGTACAGAATTAGGAGATACTATTAGTTACACTATTGAAGTAGAGAATACAGGCAATGTAACTTTAACGAATTTAGTACTAATAGATACATTTACAGATGTAAATAGTAATCCATTAGTTTTAACACAAGACCCTGATTTTGATGGTGCAGATTTAGGAAGTTTGGAAGGAACTTTATTACCAGGAGAAATAGCAACATATACGGCTACTTTTATAATTACACAAGAAGCCATAAATGCAGGAGGTGTTAGTAATAGTGTTGAAGTAACTGTAATAAGTCCTAGTTTTGAAATTATTACAGATGTGAGTGACAACGGAGATGATTTTGATGGTAATATACTCGATGATGCAACAATAACACAATTAGGCTGTTTACTTATTTTTAATGAGTTTTCTCCAAACGGCGATGGAATAAATGATACTTTAATAATTAATTGTATTGAAAACTTCCCTAATAATACGTTAGAAGTTTATAACCGTTGGGGTAATATTGTTTACAAGAAGCGAGGTTATAACAATGATTGGACTGGAATTTCCAATGGAAGAGCAACAATAAATAAATCTGAAGAGTTACCTGTGGGAACATATTATTACATTTTAGATTTTGGAGATGGTAATAAACCAAAAGTAGGATGGTTATATATAAACAGATAATAAAAGTAAACGACTAAAAAAATTAAAAATGATACATAAATCATCATTCATAAAAACTTTATTTTTAGTAGTGTTTGCTTCATTATTAAGCATTGAATCCACGGCCCAACAAGATCCGCAATACACGCAGTACATGTATAATACTATGAGTGTAAACGGTGCATATGCTGGACAACGTGAGGTTTTAAGTGCAACGGCTTTATACAGAACCCAGTGGGTAGGTATTGATGGAGCACCAAAAACCGTAACTTTTGGAATACATTCACCTTTAAGAAATGATAGAATTGGTTTGGGTTTAAATATTGTAAGCGATCAATTAGGTCCAGCACAAGAAACTAGTATTGATGTAAATTTTGCCTACACAATACCAATGGATGAAAGGGATGAGTTGAAATTATCTTTTGGTATAAAAGCAGGATTACATATTTTAGATACAGATTGGAGCAAAGGTCTTTTTCGAAATCCAGATAGATTATTTAACGAAAATGTAAATCTAATTTCGCCAACTATAGGAGTTGCTTGGTATTTACACTCAGAGAAATACTATTTAGGGCTTTCTGTACCAAATGTTATTGCAACATCTTATTACGATGATTTTCAAGAATCTATAGCTACTGAACGTGTACACTATTTTTTAATAGGAGGTTACGTGTTTGATTTAACTGGAAACACAAAGTTGAAACCCGCATTTTTAGTAAAAGGCGTTTCTGGCGCGCCATTAATTGCAGACCTTTCAGTTAATGCACTATTTAAAGATAAATTTACGTTAGGATTGGCCTATAGATGGGACGATTCTTTTAGTGGTTTGTTGGGTTTTCAAATTAATCCAGGGTTGTTTATTGGATATGCCTATGATGCTACAACAACCGCTTTAAATAATTATAATAGCGGAACACATGAAATTATGTTACGATTTGAATTACAAGAAATTGGACGACTAATTTCACCAAGGTTTTTCTAAAAAAAAATATATGAACACTTATAAATATATACTTTCAGGAATTTTAATAATGGTTTTTAGTTTTGGTTTTTCTCAAAAAGCAAAAATTAGAAAAGCCAACGATACTTATGATAAGTTTCATTATTTTAAAACTACTGATATTTTATTAGAAGTTGCTCAAGATGGTTATAAATCGGTTGAGTTATTCCAGAAATTAGCTAACTCCTATTATTTTAATAGTAAGATGGAAGATGCAGCAAAATGGTATGGCAAGCTTATGGCCATGGAACAGCCAGTTGATTCTGAATACTTTTTTCGATACGCCCAAGCTTTAAAAACTATTGGGAATTATGATGAATCTGATAAATGGATGAAAAAATTCTATTTAAGTAAAACAGATGATCTTAGAGGGCGGTATTTTATGTCTACACCTGATTATTTATCAAAAATTGATGAGTTAAGTCGTGATGATATTGAGGTTAAAAATTTAGATTTTAATTCTGCGCTTTCAGATTTTGGATCTATAAAATATAAAGACCAATTAATTTTTGCTTCGACAAGAGGTGATGGGCGAGACTATAAATGGAATGAGCAACCGTATTTAGATTTATATGTTTCAAATAAACAGGAAGATGGAAGTTACGGCAATGTTACTGTAATGAATAATGATATCAACACAAAATATCACGAGTCTTCTGCAGCATTTACGCCAGATGATAAGTTTATGTTTTTTACAAGAAATAACTATTTCAACAAAAAATATAAAAAAGATGCAGGAGGTACAAACAGATTAAAAATTTTTAGAGCTGTAAAAGATAAAAATGGAAATTGGGGCGATATAACGCCTATTCATTTTAATAATGATTCATATAGCGTATCACACCCAAGTATAAACAAACAAGGTACAAAAATGTACTTTGCCTCAGATATGCTAGGAAGCAACGGTTTATCTGATATTTATGTGGTAGATATTAATGAAGATGGAATTTTAGGAGCACCATCAAATCTTGGAACAGGCATAAATACTCAAGGGCAAGAATCATTTCCATTTATAAACGAAAATGGTGATTTGTATTTTTCATCTAATTCATATCCTGGTTTGGGAGGTTTAGATATATATGTAGTTAGAGGTTTTGAAGAACGTTATTTTAATACCTACGAAAGGTTTGAGCCAGAAAATATTGGACGCCCTTTTAATAGCCCAAATGATGATTTTGCATTCTATGAAAACCTAACTACTAAAGAAGGATTTTTTACCTCAAATAGAGATGGTGGAAAAGGTGACGATGATATCTACTCTTTTGTTGTTATGGAAGCATGTAAACAATTATTAGAAGGTGTAGTAAAAGATAATTTAACAGATGAAATTATTCCAGAATCAGTAGTCACATTATTTGATAACCGTGGTAATGAAATAGCCAGTATAACAGTAGGTGCCGATGCCCAATTTTCATTTGATTTGGAGTGCGATACAGAATATTTAATTCGAGCAGAAAAAGATAATTTTATGGCAGATGAGCAGCGTATAACATCACCTTCAGTAAATCAAGAGTTGAAAGTACAGTTATCATTAGATAAAGATGAGCAGCAAGTAGTCGTTGGAGATGACTTGGCTAAAATGCTAGATATACCTATTA
>JBAQZZ010000258.1:0-20705 GCA_049791475.1 Flavobacteriaceae bacterium
AAAATAGGTATTATGCTTGAATCGCCTAAATTTAAAAGTTTTGAGATTGATCGATTTTAAAAATCACATACAAATACACTAAATAATTAATTTTATTTGCAATTATCAACACTATTTTAAACTTGAGTCTCAAGTTTTTATTCTTACGTCTAAAAGCGAAGCGGTCTTTAGTCTTTTAACAAACCTATTGTTTTAAATCTTAAAAGTAACCACAGGTCGTTTCGCATGGTTTACCAAATCTTCACTAATACTTCCATTAAAAAAATGAGAAATACCTTGTCTACCATGAGTACTCATGCCAATTAAATCGGCACCTATAGATTGCGAAAAATTCATAATTCCTTTTTCAATATTTAAATCATTATAAATATTTGTTGTGTATTTACTAAAATCAAAATCTTTAGCAAAATTTATCATTCTATCGTTTGCCTTTGCAGAAGTCATAAATTTAGAAGGCGTATTCACCATAAGTAAATGCATTTTTGCTCCTAAAGCTTCAGCAAATTTCACAGCTTTTTTATAGGGTATTTTACTTTCATCTTTAAAATCAGATGCAAAAACAAAATCATTTACTTTAAAAGTTTTGTGTTCATTTTTAATTACTAATACTGGTTTTTCAGAGGTTCTGACTACTTTCTCTGTATTTGAGCCCACAAGTAATTCTTTAAAACCAGTAGAACCATTAGATCCCATAATAACCAAATCGATGCTTTGTTTTTTACAAACCTGAAAAACACCTTTAAATATTTCATGTAATTCTACATGCTCATAAATAACCAAGCCTTTTAAATAGGGTTTGTTTATCAATTCTTCAAATTGTTTGTGAGCCAATTTCATAAAATAAACCGCTTCAGGTAAATTGTTATAAGAACTCAATGCATCAATTTCATGCATAGGTATTTCTAACACGTGTAATAAATGAATTTCGCTATTGTGTTTTTTTGCTAATTGTGCTGCAACTTTTAGTGCATTTTCTGCTTGATTTGAAAAATCTGTAGGAACAAGTATTTTTTTCATAATTAGTTTAGTTGTGGTGTATCTAAATTTATGAAATATTACTTTATAAATCGATAAAATATCATATATTTGCACCGTTGAAAGGCGAATTACGAAAATGAGGGGACGGAAAGTCCCCTCTTTTTATACTAGAAAATGTTTAAAAATACAGTTAAAGAATTACTCGAAACGGCATTAGCTGAGCGTTCAGATTTATTTCTAATAGATTTCTCAATTCAAGGCGACAACCAAATAAAAGTAGTTATTGATGGTGACAACGGCGTTTTGGTTGAAGATTGTATGTTTATAAGCAGAGCCATCGAGCATAATTTAGATAGAGAAGAAGAGGATTTTTCTTTAGAAGTTATGTCGTGTGGCGCAACAGAGCCGCTAGTAAATAAAAGACAATATAAAAAGAATGTAAATAGGTTGCTAAATGTAAAAACAGCTTCAGAGGAAATTGAAGGAAAACTTATAGAAGCGACCGATGATAGTATTAAATTAGAGTGGAAAGTTAGAGAACCAAAGCCTATTGGTAAAGGTAAAGTAACTGTGAAAAAACAAGCAAATATTGCTTACGAGAATATTTTAGAAGCAAAAGTGATGATTAAATTTTAATTCAAAAGAGTTATGGAAAATATCGCGTTAATTGAATCTTTTTCAGAATTCAAAGACGATAAGCTAATTGACAGAGTAACGTTAATGGCCATTTTAGAAGATGTGTTTAGAAGCGCCCTTAAAAAGAAATATGGTGATGATGATAATTTCGATATTATTGTAAACCCTGATAAAGGTGATTTAGAAATATGGAGAAATAGAGTTGTTGTAGCCGATGGTGAGGTTGAAGAGCCAAACCAAGAAATTTCTATTACAGAGGCTAGAAAAATTGAACCAGATTTTGAAGTTGGTGAAGATGTATCTGAAGAAGTAAAACTTATGCATTTAGGAAGACGTGCTATTTTAGCATTGCGTCAAAACCTAATATCAAAAATTCATGAGCACGATAATACCATAATTTACAAACAATTTAAAGATTTAATAGGCGAAATTTATACCGCCGAAGTACATCATATTCGTCACAGAGCCGTTATTTTATTAGATGATGAAGGCAACGAAATTGTACTTCCAAAAGATAGACAAATACCTTCAGATTTCTTTAGAAAAGGCGATAATGTAAGAGGTGTAATTGATAGTGTAGAGCTTAAAGGCGCTAAACCAACAATTATTATGTCTAGAAGTTCGCCAGCCTTTTTAGAAAAGCTATTCGAACAAGAAATACCTGAGGTTTTTGATGGTTTAATTACCATAAAAAATGTGGTAAGAATTCCAGGTGAAAAAGCAAAAGTAGCAGTAGATTCTTATGATGATAGAATAGATCCTGTTGGCGCTTGTGTTGGTATGAAAGGATCGAGAATACATAGTATTGTTCGCGAATTAGGTAATGAAAATATAGATGTAATTAATTATACAAATAATTTACAACTCTATATTACTCGTGCATTAAGTCCGGCAAGAGTGACTTCAATAAAACTTAATGAAGAAACAAAACGTGCTGAGGTTATTTTAAAACCAGAAGAAGTTAGTAAAGCGATTGGTAGAGGCGGTCATAATATCCGTTTAGCTGGTCAGTTAACTGGTTATGAGATTGATGTGTTTAGAGAAGGTGCTGAAGAAGATGTAGAGTTAAGAGAATTTAAAGACGAAATAGAAAGCTGGATTATTGATGAATTTAGTAAAGCTGGATTAGATACCGCTAAAAGTATTTTAGAGCAAGAGGTTGAAGATTTAGTAAAAAGAACAGATTTAGAAGAAGAAACTATTTTAGATGTTATCAGAATTCTAAAAGAAGAATTTGAAGAGTAAATAATAAATGCATATTTGCATTATTTTATGCCTTAATTGGTATAATACATATATTTGAGTATTTTAAAGGCGATTTATGGCTGAAACAATTAGATTAAATAAAGTATTACGCGAGCTTAATATCTCTCTAGATCGTGCCGTAGAATTTTTAGATTCTAAAGGTATTGATATAGAGAAGCGTCCCACTACGAAAATTTCTGAAGAAACTCACAAGATTCTTTCAGATGAATTTGAAACAGATGCAAATAAAAGAGTTAAGTCTCAAGAAGTAAGCGAAGCGAAGCTAAAAGAAAAGGAAAATTTACGTGCAAAACGTGAACAAGAAATAGAAGCTAAGCAAAAAGCACAAGAAGCCCGAGAAAAAGCGCAACAAGAAGAAGTTGTTAAAGCTTCAAAAACACTTTCTGGAACAAAGCAAGTTGGTAAAATTGATTTAAATCCTAAAAAAGCTGCAGAGAAACCTGTTGCTACTGCGGAAAAAGTTGAAAAAGAAGAACCGCCTGTTAAGAAAGATTCTGCCAAAGAAACAGTTAAAGCAGAAACTACTAAAGAAAATCCTAAAGAAAAAACTGGAGTAAAAACAGAGGAGATTGAAAATCCTAGAGTAGTTGTAGTTGATGGTGAAGCTGTAATTCCAGATGAAAAAGTTACTACACAATATAAAAAGCTTTCAGGACCAAAAATTTCGGGTGATAAAATTGATTTATCTCAATTTAATAAGCCTAAAAAGAAGAAAGAAGAAAAGAAACCTGATGCTAAAGCAGGTGACGCCAATAAAAGAAAACGTCGTCGTATAAGTAAAGCAGGTGCGCCTCAAACAGGAAATGGACCAAGTAGACCAGGAGGAAACAGAACTGGAGGAAATGATCGTTTTAAAGGTAAACCAGGTCAAGGACGTCGAAATATTGTTAAAGAAGAGCCAAGTGAAGAAGATGTTAAAAAACAAGTAAGAGAAACACTTGAAAAACTTCAAGGTAAATCTAGCAAAGGAAAAGGCGCAAAATATAGAAGAGATAAAAGAGATCAACACAGAGAACAATCTGATATTGACGAACAAATAGAAGCAGCAGAAAGCAAAATACTTAAAGTTACAGAATTTGTAACGGCAAGCGAAGTTGCAACCATGATGGATGTTGGTGTAACACAAATTATATCTGCATGTATGTCGCTTGGAATGATGGTAACGATGAATCAGCGTTTAGATGCTGAAACATTATCTATTGTTGCAGAAGAATTTGGATATAAAGTAGAATTTGTTACTGCAGATATTGAAGAATCGATTGAGGAAGTTGTAGATAAACCAGAAGATTTAAAACCACGTGCACCAATTGTTACGGTAATGGGTCATGTAGATCACGGAAAAACATCGCTGTTAGATTATATTCGTCAAGAAAATGTAATAGCAGGAGAATCAGGTGGTATCACACAGCATATTGGTGCTTATGGAGTAGAGTTAGAAGGTGGTCAAAAAATCGCGTTCTTAGATACACCAGGTCACGAAGCCTTTACGGCAATGCGTGCTCGTGGTGCTCAAGTTACAGATATTGCCATAATTGTTGCGGCCGCAGATGATGATATTATGCCACAAACAAAAGAAGCTATTTCGCATGCACAAGCAGCGGGAGTTCCTATTGTTTTTGCTATTAATAAAATAGATAAACCAGATGCAAATCCTGAAAAGATTAAAGATGGTTTAGCACAAATGAATTTGCTAGTTGAAGATTGGGGTGGAAAAATACAATCTCATGATATTTCGGCAAAAGTAGGTACTGGTGTAAAAGAATTATTAGAAAAAGTATTACTAGAAGCTGAATTACTTGAGCTTAAAGCAAATCCAAATAAACCTGCTATTGGTACTGTAGTAGAAGCCTTTTTAGATAAAGGTCGTGGTTATGTATCAACTATTCTTGTGCAAGCAGGAACACTTCGTGTTGGTGATTATGTTTTAGCTGGAAGAAATAGTGGGAAAGTTAAAGCGATGCATGATGAGCGTGGACATGATATTGTTGCAGCTGGACCTTCAACACCAGTTTCTATACTTGGTTTAGATGGCGCACCACAAGCAGGTGATAAATTTAATGTATTTGCCGATGAGCGTGAAGCAAAACAAATTGCTTCAAAACGTTCGCAATTACAGCGAGAGCAATCTGTGAGAACACAGCGTCATATTACATTAGATGAAATTGGTCGTCGTATTGCACTTGGTGATTTCCAAGAATTGAATATCATTCTTAAAGGTGATGTGGATGGTTCTGTTGAAGCATTAACAGATTCTTTCCAAAAATTATCAACTGAAGAAATTCAAGTGAATATTTTGCATAAAGGTGTTGGTGCTATTACCGAAAGTGATGTATTATTAGCTTCTGCTTCTGATGCTATTATTGTTGGATTTAATGTGCGGCCTGTTGGAAACGCAAGAATGATTGCCGATAAAGAAGAAATTGATATCAGAACATACTCAATTATTTACGATGCTATAAATGATCTTAAAGATGCGATGGAAGGTATGTTATCTCCAGAGTTGAAAGAAGAAATTTTAGGTACCGCCGAAATTAGAGAAATATTTAAAGTTACTAAAATTGGTAGTATTGCAGGTTGTATGGTTACCAATGGTAAAATACTTAGAAGCTCAAGTATTCGATTAATTCGTGATGGTGTAGTGGTTCATACAGGTGAATTAGCGTCGTTAAAACGATTTAAAGATGATGCAAAAGAAGTAACAAAAGGTTACGACTGTGGCATACAAATTAAAAATTACAACGATATTAAAGAAGGCGATATTATTGAAGCCTTCCATGAAGTTGAGGTTAAGAAAAAATTGAAATAGAGATATTTTAAATAAAATTTAAAACATAAAAAATGCGACTATTTAGTCGCATTTTTTGTTACTTATTATTGATAATTGAATAGCTTTTTTATTTTTTAGGTTTAAAAATAAACGCATTAGTAAATTTTTTCTTAACACGTTTTAATGCTCTATCAGCTTCTAAACGCGTTCTGAAATTACCAGCCCAAATTTTAAAGTTAGGCTCTTCGTAATGAATTGATGGATTCCAATCTGCAAAAGATTCGCTAAATTCCTTTTGAGCAGCATAAGCACCAGATCTATTGCCATTATAAATTTGAATTTTATAACGGTCAGAATCGGTTTCATTATTATTCATTTCCTTTTTAAGATTCAATAATTCAGTAATTTTTTTATCTTGATTTACAGTAACATGACCTTGTTGTGAAAAACCAAAAGTAGTTGCCATTACAAAACTTAAAATTGCTAATACGCTTATTTTCAAACTCAATGTTTTCATTTTTTAATATATTTATACAAATGTATACGTTATAAACTTAATTGTAGCCCTTTTTATTATTTAGAATCCCTCTAAATTATCAATTAACAGTTCGCTAACATTTTGCAAATCGACTTTAAGTATTACTTTTGCGAGAGATTTTTTAAGTGTATTTTTTTTTCAATTGTTATATGAAAAAACCATACCAAAGTTTAGAAGTTAATTTAACCAATAATATGAGACAGGTGATTCACCGTATATTAAGCAAAAGTATTCTTCATTCTAGCTTAATTATTTTATTAGCGTTTACAACTGTTCTTTCTGCTCAAGGAGGAGACCCGGCAACAGGAAAATCATTATTTAATACAAATTGTGCAGCATGTCATCAATTAGATAAAAAAATGACAGGACCAGCTTTACGTAATGTAGAAGCTCGTTTAGCTGATAATGAAGGTTTAGATAGAGAATGGGTTTATGCTTGGATACGCAATAGCGCAGGGGTTATTAAATCTGGAGATGCATACGCTAATAAAATTTACAATGAGTATGGTGGAGCTGCTATGACTGCAATGCCTCAATTATCAGATGAAGATATTGATAATATTCTAGCCTATACTGCTGAAGAACCTTCTACGCCACCTCCACCACCGGGAGGAGAAGTTTCTGGACAGGCGGTTGCAGCGTCAGGTGGTCTCTCAAATCAAATTATATTAGGCGCTTTAGCTATTTTATTTATTCTTTTAGCTGCTGGTTTATATTTAGTAAATAAAACATTACGTCGTTTTGCAGGTGCTCAAAATATAGAGTTGCCAGAAGCTACAAAAAGAATACCACTTTGGAAAGCATTCGTGCAAAATCAGTTTTTAATGTTTGTTGTAGCAATATTCTTTTTATTGGCAAGTGCTTATTTTGTTTATGGATATTTTATGCAAATAGGTGTAGATCAAGGTTATCAACCCGTGCAGCCTATTCATTTTTCACATAAAATCCATGCGGGAGATAATGGGATTGATTGTAAATACTGCCACTCCTCTGCTCGAGTTAGTAAAACTTCGGGGATTCCATCATTGAATGTGTGTATGAATTGCCATAAATCCATTTATGAATACGGTGGAGAAACAACAGACGCATACAGCAAAGAGTTTTATGATGGCGAAATTAAAAAATTATACAAAGCTGTTGGTTGGGATGATGATGAACAAAAATATACTGGCGAAACACAACCTGTAAAATGGGTGCGTATTCATAACCTTCCAGACTTTGCTTACTTCAATCACTCGCAACACGTTACTGTTGCAGGTGTTGAATGCCAAACGTGTCACGGTCCTGTAGAGGAAATGGAAATTATGTACCAATACGCACCGCTAACTATGGGTTGGTGTATTAATTGCCACAGAGAAACTAATGTAGATGTTAAAGACAATGCGTATTACGATAAAATTCATGAAGAATTATCTAAGAAGTATGGTGTTGAGGAATTAACAGCGGCTCAAATGGGTGGTCTGGAATGTGGTAAATGCCATTATTAAAATTATAAAAATCAGTTTCCGTGTAAACGGAATTTTGGACAAACAAATAATTAGTTAAAATATTTTAGAATTACGAATTACCTTTGATAGGTTTTTTTAAAATCATTAAATTGGAATCGTAAATCGTAAATCAAAAATCGTAAATAATCAATATGTCATCAAACAAGAAATACTGGAAAAGTGTTGAAGAGCTAAACGAAAATAGCTCTATTGTTGAGACGCTAAAACAAAACGAGTTTGTAGCAGAAATTCCTACTGATGAATTTTTAGGTAATAAAGAGACATTAGAAGAAACTTCTACAACGCGTCGCGATTTCTTAAAATATGTAGGTTTTAGTACAGCTGCTGCTTCTTTGGCTGCCTGTGAAGGGCCTGTGAAAAAATCCATTCCATATATAGTGCAACCTACCGAGATTATTCCTGGTGTTGCTAACTATTATGCTACTACAATTGCAGATGGATATGATTTTGCTAGTGTTTTAGTAAAAACTCGTGAAGGTCGTCCAATTAAAATTGAAAATAATGCTATGGCAGTTACCAATGGTAATGCAAACGCCAGAGTACATGCTTCTGTTTTAGGATTGTACGATAGCTTAAGAGTTCAAGGGCCTGCTAAAGCTGGAGAAAGAATATCTTGGGATACGTTTGATTCTGAGACAACGGATAAGTTAACAAGAATTGCTGCTGCAAATAAAGCTATTGTATTACTAACACAAACTTTTGCAAGCCCATCAACAAGTAAGTTAATTTCAGAATTTCAAGAAAAATATGGTAATGTTCGTCATGTGGTATATGATGCTGTTTCAGAATCTGCTGCACTTGATGCTTACCAAGCTAAATATGGAGAACGCGCATTAGCAAATTATGATTTTGCAAAAGCGATGACTATTGTTTCTGTTGGTGCAGATTTTTTAGGAGATTGGCAAGGAGGCGGATTTGATTCTGGGTATTCTAAAAATAGAATTCCAGATCATGGTAAAATGTCACGCCATATTCAGTTTGAATCAAATATGTCGTTAAGTGGTGCCAACGCTGATAAGCGTGTACCGTTAACACCAACACAACAAAAATTAGTTTTAGCTAAATTATACAGCTATGTTGCTGGTGGTTCAGTTTCTGGAACTTTACCAGAAAATATTGAAGATGCTGTTAAAAAAGCGGCTTCTCAACTTAAAAAAGCTGGAAGTAATGGTTTAGTAGTTACAGGAATTCAAGATGTAAATGCACAAACCGTTGCTTTAGAAATTAACGAAGCTTTAGGTAGTAAAGCTTTTGATAAAGCAACACCAATAAAAACAAGACAAGGTAGCGATAAAGCAGTAGCTAAATTAGTTGCCAATATGAAAGCTGGTACTGTTGGTGCTATCATCATGAGTGGTGTAAACCCATTGTACAGTCTTCCAAATACTTCAGATTTTGCTGAAGGATTGAAGAAAGTAGAATTATCTGTTGCGTTTACAATGAAAGCAGACGAAACGTCTTCAGAAACACAATATATAGCAGCAGCACCTCACTACTTAGAATCTTGGGGTGATGTTGAAATTAAAAAAGGACATTATGGTTTAATACAACCAACTATTCGTCCTTTATTTGATACCAGACAATTTCAGGACGCTTTACTAAAATGGACAGGAAACGATGTTTCTTATCACGATTATATTAAAGACAATTGGAATTCTAGCGTTTTAGGCGGAAATTCATTCAATAAAGCGTTACATGATGGCGTGTTTGTTTACGGTTCTTCGGTTGGAGGTTTAAATGGAGCTTCAACAGAAACTACCGAAACTTCTACAACAGAATTATTAGACAAGAAAAAGAGAACATTAATTGGAGGCATTATTCATGATGTTGCCGTAGATGTTGGTATTAAAGATGAGGATAAGGATGCTTACGCTACTACAACGTCATCTACAACTACAATAACTGAGGACTCAAATGTTTCTGGTTCATCAGTAGCCTCTGGAGGTGATGCTGCAAGATCTTTAGCTTCTTCAGCAAAATCAAACGGCGGTTTAGAATTAACACTATATACTAAAGTAGGTATGGGAGATGGGCAACAAGCCAATAATCCATGGTTACAAGAATTCCCAGATCCTATTACAAGAGCATCTTGGGACAACTACTTAACTATTTCAAAAGCGGATGCTGATGCGCTGGGTTTAATGAACAAGCATGTTGCTAATGGCGCATTAAACGGTAGTTATGCTAATATTACCGTAAACGGAGCCACTATTAAAGTTCCCGTAATTATTCAACCCGGACAGGCTAAAGGGTCTGTTGGATTAGCTTTAGGTTACGGAAAAAAATTAGGTCTAAAACGCGACATGCAAACAGGTGTAAATGCCTATGCATTATACCATGGTTTTAATAACGTACAAAATGTTATTGTTGAGCCTGCTGCTGGAGAGTATGAATTTGCTTGTGTGCAGTTGCAAAATACATTAATGGGGCGTGGTGATATTATCAAGGAAACCACTTTAGAGATATTCAATACTTACGATAGAGAAGATCATGAACACGGATGGAATAAAGTTCCTAAAGTATCTTTAGACCATGTAGAAACTCCAGTAACATCGCCAGATGTTGATTTGTGGGATGAGTTTGATCGTTCTATTGGGCATCACTTTAACCTGTCTATCGATTTAAATGCCTGTACAGGATGCGGAGCGTGCGTTATCGCTTGCCATTCAGAAAACAATGTGCCTGTTGTAGGTAAAGATGAAATGCGCCGTAGCCGTGATATGCATTGGTTGAGAATTGACAGGTACTACTCCTCTGAGGAATCATTTATTGGGGATAATGAAAAGAAAGAAAATATTTCTGGATTAGGCAGTGTGTTAAGTGAGTTTGCTGAAATGGAAATCGCTTCAGAGAATCCTCAAGTGTCATTCCAACCAGTCATGTGTCAGCATTGTAATCATGCACCTTGCGAAACGGTTTGTCCTGTTGGGGCAACAGTGCATGGTCGCCAAGGTCAAAACCAGATGATTTATAATCGTTGTATAGGTACAAGATATTGTGCAAATAACTGTCCTTATAAAGTACGCCGTTTTAATTGGTTTAGATATAACAGTAACAGTGAATTTGACTATCACATGAATGATGATTTAGGACGTATGGTATTAAATCCTGATGTTACAGTACGTTCACGTGGTGTGATGGAAAAATGTTCTATGTGTATTCAAAAAACACAAAAAACCATTTTGGACGCCAAACGTGATGGACGTGAAATTAAAGATGGAGAATTCCAAACAGCTTGTTCTGCAGCTTGTAGCAATGGAGCAATGGTATTTGGAGACATTAACGATAAAGACAGTAAAGTTGCAAAACTTTTAAAAGATGATCGTATGTATCACTTATTAGAAAGTGTTGGTACAAAGCCTAATGTGCAGTATCATACTAAAGTGAGAAATACAACAGAAGCATAAATTAAGTAAAGAGTTGAATCGTTTAAAGGTTAAAAAGGATTATTACTTCTAAACATTTAAACAAATAAACTTTTAAACAAATAAACATTTAAACAATAAAAAATGGCGTCTCATTACGAAGCACCTATTAGAAGACCTTTAGTTCTAGGCGAAAAGTCATACCACGATGTAACTGTGGATGTGGCTAAACCTGTAGAAGGAAAAGCAAATAAGCAATGGTGGATAGTTTTTTCTATAGCACTGGTCGCTTTTCTTTGGGGTATTGGGTGTATTATCTATACAGTATCAACGGGTATTGGTACTTGGGGATTAAACAAAACTGTGCAATGGGCATGGGACATCACCAATTTTGTTTGGTGGGTTGGTATTGGTCACGCCGGAACACTTATTTCTGCCGTACTATTGCTGTTCCGTCAAAAGTGGAGAATGGCCATTAACCGCTCTGCGGAAGCCATGACTATTTTTTCTGTTATACAAGCTGGGCTTTTTCCAGTTATCCATATGGGACGACCCTGGTTGGCTTATTGGGTATTACCCATACCAAATCAATTTGGTTCTTTGTGGGTAAACTTCAATTCACCATTACTTTGGGATGTATTTGCCATTTCAACATATTTATCCGTATCAATGGTTTTCTGGTGGACAGGTTTATTGCCAGATTTCGCCATGCTTAGAGATAGAGCAATTAGGCCGTTTCAAAAGAAAATATATTCTTTATTGAGTTTTGGATGGTCTGGGAGAGCTAAAGATTGGCAACGTTTTGAAGAAGTATCGTTGGTGCTTGCAGGTTTGGCAACACCACTTGTACTGTCTGTGCATACCATTGTGTCTTTTGACTTTGCAACGTCCGTCATTCCTGGTTGGCATACCACCATATTCCCGCCTTACTTTGTTGCTGGTGCGGTATTCTCTGGGTTTGCTATGGTAAATACGCTTCTTATTATTATGCGTAAAGTGTGTAACCTTGAAGATTATATCACGGTACAGCACATAGAACTTATGAACATTGTCATCATGATTACAGGTTCTATAGTAGGTGTGGCATATATTACCGAGTTGTTTATTGCATGGTACTCTGGTGTAGAATACGAACAATACGCATTTTTAAACAGAGCAACAGGCCCTTACTGGTGGGCATATTGGACGATGATGACTTGTAACGTATTCTCTCCGCAATTTATGTGGTTCAAGAAATTAAGAACAAGTATCATGTTCTCTTTCTTTATCTCTATTGTAGTAAATATAGGTATGTGGTTTGAGCGTTTTGTAATTATTGTAACCTCGTTACATAGAGATTACCTACCATCTTCATGGACGATGTTCCAGCCAACATTTGTGGATATTGGAATTTTTATAGGAACAATAGGGTTCTTCTTTGTATTATTCTTATTATACTCAAGAACATTCCCAGTAATTGCTCAAGCGGAAGTCAAGACGATTTTAAAATCTTCGGGCGAACGTTATAAAAATATTAGAGAACGAGGAGATAGTTTGGTAGGCACGGGTTCTGATGCAAGAACATCAGGTAGAACTGTTGCAAAACCTGCTGCAGCTTCAACTAAAGATAATTCAGAAAAAGTGAGTAACTTATTAAGAAGCATTGGTGCTTTTGATGCAGCTACTCAAACCCCTGATAATTTAAAGAAAATAAGTGGTGTTGGACCTAAAATGGAGGAAGTACTTAATAGTATTGGTATTTACACTTTCCTTCAAGTTAGCAAGATGACCAAAAAAGAATATGATTTGTTAGACTCCATTACTGAATCTTTCCCTGGAAGAGCAGAACGTGATGATTGGGCAGGACAAGCTAAAAAATTAATAAACTAAATATAGTCAATGGAAGCTTCAAAAGTTATTCACGCTATTTATACGGATGATGATGTATTAATGTCGGCTGTTAAAAAGGTTAAGGCAGCAAGACATCACATTGAGGAAATATATACACCTTTTCCAGTACATGGGCTAGACAAAGCCATGGGCTTAGCGCCAACCCGAATTGCCATTACAGCATTTATTTATGGCTGTATTGGGTTAATTGTATCTATTTGGATGATGGATTATATGATGATTGATGATTGGCCACAGGATATAGGTGGAAAGCCAAGCTTTAGCTATTTGGAAAATTGTCCAGCTTTTGTACCCATTATGTTTGAGCTGACCGTGTTTTTTGCCGCACACTTAATGGTCATGACCTTTTATATGCGCAGCAGGATGTGGCCATTTAAAAAAGCTGAAAATCCAGACCCAAGAACTACTGATGACCATTTTTTAATGGAAATAGCGGTTCATGGAAATGAAAGTGAGTTAGAAAACTTGCTTAAAGAAACAGGTGCAGTTGAGATTAATTTAGTTGATAAAGCCCATTAATGATACAGATGAAATGAGTACAAAAAAATTTAATTTCTAGTTTTATAAAAAATGAACATGCTTGTGAATTACACCTGCCTGTCGGCAGACAGATTTGACAAAAAAAAGACAATATAAGTTGACAAATGAAAAGCTTGATTAAAATATTAGTAATAACAGCCGTTTTGGTAACGATATCATGCAAAAAAGATACCGCACCTAATTATCAATACATGCCCGATATGTATGAATCTGAAGGCTATGAAACTTATAGCGAATCTAATGCATTTGCTAATGGAGTTGAAGCACAATTACCAGCAGAGGGATCTGTCCCAAGAGGTCATGTGCCTTTTGATATCGAAAACACAACTGAAGGATTTCTTTTAGCAAAAGAAACTTTGAAAAGCCCTTTAGACTCTACGCAAGTAGATTTAACAAGAGGGAAAGAGTTATATGATATTTACTGTGGAATCTGTCATGGCAATAAAGGCGCCGGACAAGGAAACTTAGTAAAACGTGAAAAAATACTGGGTATTCCAAGTTATGATGATGCAGGTAGAGCTATAAACGAAGGAAGTATTTACCACACCATTTATTACGGTAAAAATGCCATGGGTTCTCATGCTAACCAATTGAACGAGGAAGAACGTTGGCAAGTAGTGGCTTATGTGTTAAAGTTGAAAGCAGATTTAGAAAATTAAGATTGATAAGATTATTATAGATATGTATACATTTTCAAATAAATTAAAGACATTTTCTTTCATTCTAATGATTTTAGGAGCATTAGGTGTTGCATATGGTTTTATGACATCTCATAAATCTTTAGAAGAAGTTAAAGAAATGTTGACTGAAGAAGCTTTGCACGATAGTAGTGGCCATAAGGCAGAAACAGTATCGCATGTTGTTGCCGGTGTTGAAAATCACACTGACAATAATTATGAAGCGGATGCTCATGACGCTTTAGCTGATGTTGGCCACCACTCAGAAGAAGCACATCGCGGTGATGAGCACGCAGAGCATGTTCAGCATCAAATAGCAAACAGACCTTGGTCTGCATTGTATGTTGCTGCATTTTTCTTTATGATGATCGCTTTAGGCGTTTTGGCATTTTATGCGATTCAAATTGCATCACAAGCAGGATGGTCTCCGGTATTGTTTAGAGTTATGGAAGGCATCACATCTTATTTACTTCCAGGAGCTTTAATAGTATTGGCTATTGCTGTAGCATCAGGAACCATAGGGCATTACAACTTATTTGTTTGGATGGATCCAGAAGTTGTTGCGCATGACGAGTTGATAGAAGGAAAATCATCATTTTTAAATATTCCTTGGTTTATAATCCGTGGTTTAATTTTTATTACCGGCTGGAGCTTATACCGTCATTTTTCGCGTAAATTCTCCATTGCACAAGATACCGCAGAAGATAAAAGCAACTTTAAAAAATCCTTCCGTATTTCGGCAGGCTTCTTGGTTTTCTTTATATATACAGAATCAATGATGTCGTGGGATTGGATTATGAGCGTTGATCCACATTGGTTTTCAACACTATTCGGATGGTATATATTTGCTAGTATGTTTGTTAGTGGTATTACGGTTATAGCTTTAATAACTATATATTTAAAATCTAGAAACTATTTAGAATTTGTAAACGAGAACCATTTACATGATGTTGCGAAGTTTATGTTTGCTTTTAGTATTTTCTGGACGTATTTATGGTTTTCACAATTTATGCTTATTTGGTATTCTAATATTCCAGAAGAGGTAACCTATTTTGTAGCACGTTTTGAAGATTATAGATTACCGTTCCTAGGGATGGTGGTATTAAACTTCGTGTTCCCAATATTGATGCTAATGAATGCTGATTATAAACGTATTCCGTGGTTTGTGGTTATGACAGGTTTAGTGATTTTGTTTGGACATTATATAGATGTATTTGTTATGATTATGCCAGCAACTGTTGGAGACAGATGGTTTATAGGTATTCCTGAAATTAGCTCTGTATTACTTTTTTCGGGACTATTCATATTTGTAGTATTTACAGCTTTAACAAAAGCACCTTTACTTGTAAAAGGCTATCCTTTTATAAAAGAAAGTGAAGAGTTTCATTATTAATTAAAATATAAATAAAGACGAACGATACCAATGACTGCTTTATTAACAATTATAGTTTTAGTATTTATTTTAGTTGCCATTTGGCAAATGGTTAAGATTTTCGATTTAGCACAAGCTAAAAATGGAAATGATATACCTGGTGTTGCTACCGACAAAGACAACAGCGTCAATGGATATTTAATGATGGGCTTTTTAGCGTTCATTTATATCATTACCATTGTCAGTTTTGTAAAGTGGGGCGATTTACCATTAATGTCTAACTCAGCTTCAGAGCATGGACCAACCATTGATAGTTTAATGGTTATAACCATGATCGTTATCTTTTTTGTACAAACAGTAACGCAGTTTTTACTGCATTATTTTGCATTTAAATACAAAGGAGAAAAAGGAAAAAAAGCATTGTTTTTTGCCGATAACAATAAACTTGAAGTTATTTGGACTATCATTCCAGTAATTGTTTTAGCAGGTTTAATTATTTACGGATTGAATACTTGGATTAACATCATGGGTGTAGATGAAAGTGATGATCCTCTAGTAGTTGAATTATATGCACAACAATTTAACTGGAAAGCAAGATATGGAGGCGCAGATAATACGTTAGGAAAAGCTAATGTGCGTTTAATAGATATAGACCGCGCAAATATTCTAGGTTTAGATGAATCAGATCCTAACGCTCAGGACGATATTATTACAACAGAATTACATTTACCAGTTGGAAGACCCGTATTGTTCAAAATGCGTTCTCAAGATGTTTTACATTCAGCTTATATGCCACACTTTAGAGCACAAATGAATTGTGTTCCTGGTATGATTACTCAATTTGGATTTACACCAACTGTGACTACAGCTGAAATGAGAGAAACCCCTCAAATGCAGGAAAAAGTAACAAGAATTAATAAAATTAGAGTTGAAAAGAGTAAAACACTTGTAGCAAAAGGCGAACAGGCATTAGATCGCTATGAGTTTGATTATTTACTTTTATGTAATAAGATTTGTGGAAGGTCTCACTACAACATGCAAATGAAAATTGTAGTAGAAACTCAAGAAGAATATGATGCTTGGATTGCAGAGCAAAAAGAATTCAAAAATTCTCTAATTAACTAATTAAAAAAGAAAAACCGATATAAGATTATGTCAGCACACGCAGATACTCACGCTCACGATGACGACCACGGACATCATCATAAAGAAACGTTTGTAACTAAATATATATTTAGTCAAGACCATAAAATGATTGCCAAACAGTACCTAATTACAGGTACTATTATGGGCGTTATTGGAGTTTTAATGTCAATGATGATGCGTATGCAAATCGCATGGCCAGAAGAACCTAATGTTCTATTTGAAGCATTATTGGGCAAATGGGCGCCAGATGGTGTTATGGATGCCGATATTTATTTAGCTTTAGTAACTATACATGGTACCATTATGGTATTCTTTGTACTTACAGCTGGTTTGAGTGGTACGTTTAGTAACTTATTAATTCCATTGCAAATTGGTGCACGCGATATGGCATCAGGCTTCTTAAATATGGTATCGTACTGGTTATTCTTCTTGTCAAGTGTAATCATGGTCATATCTTTATTTGTAGAGGCAGGACCAGCAGCAGCTGGTTGGACAATTTATCCACCATTAAGTGCATTGCCAATGGCTCAAGGAGGTTCAGGTATGGGTATGACGCTTTGGTTAGTGTCTATGGCAATATTTATTGCGTCTTCTTTATTAGGATCACTTAACTATATTGTTACTGTAATAAACTTACGTACAAAGGGTATGTCTATGACTAGACTTCCGTTAACTATTTGGTGTTTCTTTATAACTGCTGTAATTGGTGTAGTTTCGTTCCCAGTATTATTATCAGCAGCCTTATTATTAATAATGGATAGAAGTTTTGGAACATCATTCTTCTTATCAGATATATTTATTCAAGGCGAGGTTTTACATTATCAAGGGGGGTCACCTGTATTGTTTGAACACTTATTTTGGTTCTTAGGTCACCCAGAAGTATATATTGTAATATTACCAGCGATGGGACTTGTGTCTGAAATTCTAGCGTCCAGTTCGCGTAAACCCATCTTTGGTTATCGTGCCATGATTGCTTCTATATTAGCCATTGCATTCCTTTCAACAATTGTATGGGGTCACCATATGTTTATTTCAGGAATGAATCCATTTTTAGGATCAGTATTTACATTTACAACCTTATTAATAGCAATACCGTCTGCAGTAAAAGCATTTAACTGGATAACTACGCTCTGGAAAGGGAACTTACAGATGAATCCAGCTATGCTATTTTCAATAGGATTTGTATCAACATTTATAACAGGTGGTTTAACAGGAATTATTCTTGGAGATAGTGCATTAGATATTAATGTACATGATACCTATTTTGTTGTAGCTCACTTCCATTTAGTAATGGGTATATCTGCTCTTTATGGCATGTTTGCAGGGATTTATCATTGGTATCCTAAAATGTTTGGGCGTATGCTAAACAAAAACCTAGGTTATATTCATTTCTGGGTAACAGCAGTTTGTGCTTATGGTGTATTTTTCCCAATGCACTTTATAGGTATGGCAGGTTTACCACGTCGTTATTATACAAATAGTAATTTTCCTTTATTTGATGATACAGCAAATGCTAATGTTATAATTACAATGTTTGCTTTAATTGGAGGCGTTGTACAGATTATTTATTTATATAATTTCTTTAGTAGTATTTTCTATGGAAAGAAAACTGTTCAAAATCCATGGAAATCTACAACATTAGAGTGGACTGCACCAGTAGAGCATATGCACGGAAACTGGCCTGGAGAAATTCCACACGTATACCGTTGGCCTTACGATTATAGTAAACCAGGATACGATGTAGATTTTGTTCCTCAAAATATTCCTTTAAAAGACGGAGAAGAAGAACTGCAGCATTAATTATTTTTATATTACATATACATTAAAAACCCACCAATCGGTGGGTTTTTTTGTTTTTTAAGATATTTTATCGATGAAATACAAAATAATTACACAAATATCGATGAAATACAAAAAAATACGTTAAATTGCGTCATTAAAATAAATTAACATTTGAAATTCTACATATTGAATTCATATAATTTAGATTAAAGTTATTATAATTAGATTCTAATTTTTCAATTATGAAAGCAAAATTAATGTTTAGAAATACATGGTTTAATGTACTCTTTACTTTATTGTTATTTGGAACCTCATTTACAATTTTAGCTCAGTGCCCGACTATTTCGCAACCACCGTCTTCTATTAATGATGCTTCTGGTCTTTTATTTGCAGATTTAGATGTAATCGCATCTGCTAGCAGTGACGTTATTTGGTACGATAGTCCTACTGGTGGAAATGTCTTTAACGAAAACCAATTGGTATACCAAGGCACATATTATGCAGGAGACCCTTCAGGTACTTGCGGAGTTAGACAACCATTAATTGTAGATTTCACAGTCAACCCTTCTGGAATAAATCTTGATAGATTCTTTTGTAGTAATAATAATCCTTTGTTTCAAGATTATATTACCCAAGTTTTACAAATAGGAATTCCCACAGGCGGTTCAGTAGAAATATATTCAGACTTAGCTTTAACAAGTTTAGTATTGCCTACAGATCCAATTCCATCTGGACCAGCAGATTATTTTGTAATATTTATAGATAGCTCAGGTAATAGAAGTCAAATAGAGGTAGGTCGTGTTGCCGTTATATCGGCTCCAGCAGACCCAACGCCACCTTCTATTCAGGAATTTTGTTCAGACCCAGGGCCAATTACCATTGGTGATTTAGATCCGGGTACTACTTCAGCTGTTCGTTGGTACAATACTATTAATGCTGCAGGTACTTCCATTCCATCAGGTACAGCTTTAATTGACGGAAACACATATTATGTTCAAATATCAGGTTTTTGCGGAAGTAATTTAGTGCCTGTTCAAGTTACTATTGATGATCCTGTAGATGCAGGTACGGCTTCTCCAATAGAATTTTGTGAATCTGATTTAGCCACAAACCCTAATTTAGATTTATTTACACAACTAACAGGTCAAGATTCTGGAGGAACTTGGGCTGATGATAATTCAACAGGCGCTTTAACCGGAAATAGTGTTGATTTAACATTATTACCAATTGGTGCTTCTAACTTTTCTTATACAGTACTCAGTAATAATGTTTGCCCTGATGAAACATCAACAGTAACAATTACCATTTTTGAAGCATTTACTTCTGGAGTAGCTTCGGTAAATAATCCAGCTACTTTTTGTGAAAAAGATTTACCTACATCATTTGATTTATCGACACTATTATCTGGACAGGACCCTAACGGACAATGGACACAAGGTACATTAAGTACAGATCCTATAGTTTCCTCTCCTATTAATTTAACAGGACTTGCACCTAATACATATAATTTCACATATACTCAAAATATTTTACCTAACACGTGTTCAGAAGAATCTACTACAGTACAAGTTATTATTTTAGAAGATCCTGACGCAGGCATTGCAGTAAATCAAACATTTTGTGAAAGTGATTTAATAGCAAATTCACCGTTCGATTTATTTAATGCTTTAGATGGCTCACAGGATAATAATTTAGGAATATGGACAGACGCTGGAAACAATACAGTATCAAATCCAATAGATATTACAGGTTTTACTGCAATAGATAGTTCGTATCAATTTACATATACTATTTCAAATGGAGTATGTGAAGATTCTGAAACTATTGCAATAACTATTATTGAAGCACCAGAATCTGGTACAGCTAATGCGCCAGCTGAATTTTGTTTATCAGAAATAACAACAGCACAAACTTATGATTTATTCGATTTATTAGAAGGCGAAGACCAAACAGGAACTTGGAGCGATGATGGTAATTCGTTAGCATTAAGTGGAAATACTGTAACACTAGATGGTTTAACACAAGGTGCATATAATTTCACTTATGATGTTGATGCTATTCTAAGTTGTGATGATGTAGATGTTACGGTAACTATCATTATAAATGATATCACAGCACCAACAGTAGTGGCTTCAACTCAAGAATTTTGCGATACAGCTACTGTAGCAGATTTATCAGCAACAGGAAACTCAATTGCTTGGTATACAGATGCAACTGGAGGAACTCCTTTAACAGCAACT